>CAZAPB010000039.1:0-11095 GCA_964486835.1 uncultured Planctomycetia bacterium | reverse complement strand
ATTACTCGAAGAGGCTGATCGGGATCTACTGATAGACAAAGAAAGCCGCCGCAAATCCGGTGAACCCAGACACTAGTCTTAGAGGCTAGTTCCTTTTTTTAGGATGTCTTCTTTGAAATCGTTGGGGTTGAGATAAGGCTGGAGAAGCTCCCATGTTTTAGGTCCAATTTTTCCATCGGGATCCAGATCATATCTAAGCTGAAATTTTTTTATCGCGCTTGTGGTGACGGGTCCGACGAGGCCGTCGATAGGTCCACGATAAAGCCCCGCGTTCTTTAGCGCCGCCTGTATTTGCTGTTCCCGTTTAAGCTCGCGCAACGGTGCCGGGATGTCTACCGAATAGGGAGCCATTGCTTCTTTGGCGCCTGGGTGAATGTCGTCGGGATGCCTAACAAGTGACTGCGTGGCGGATGGCAATGGTAGCGGTGCGGATAGAGGCTTTACCGCGCCCTCTTTTGGGTAGCGAACCGGAATAGTTGCGGGTATCGGGGAAGGGATCTCTGTGACAGAGGATGTATTCTGGCTTTGTGGTATCTTTGCGGGGATTTTTGCGGTCTGAATCTCAGTTACGTTCATGCTGTCGGGGTCTCTGATCTTTTCAAGGCCTAGGACCGCTGTCTCGTTGTCGGGATTGATGCCAAGCGCATTGGAGTATGATATCTTTGCGTTGGCAAAATCACCCAAGACCATCTGGCATTGGGCCATTCCGGTATATGCCGTCTCATCGTCGGGTTCCTCAAGCAGGATGTCTTGATAGAGGCGGATAGCCCCATTAAAGTCGTTCTTGAGTATGTGTTCTTCGGCTCTTTTATGCAGTTGTTCAAGATACTCGATTTTTTTATCAGAAACAAAAGCGTGGCTGGTGGGGGAGATTTCTTGAGCAAGCATGGAGACTGCCAGGCCGAGAGTGCCTGCCAGGACAAAGATAAATGTGCGCGCCGCAAATAATGATTTCAACATTATCGAGAGAGACTATCAAAACTCGTGTGGGCTGTCAACGCTTCAGGCGGACTAGCAAGTGTGCTATATTAAGGACTTATGAAGAATAAGAAAGAAGAAAAGAAGCCCGATCCGATTATCGTCACGCATCATGAGGCGCGACGTGATTACTTTGTTATTGAGTCACACGAGGCAGGCATTGTGCTCAAGGGCGCTGAGGTCAAAAGCTTGCGCGATGCCAAGGCAGGGTTGTCCGGTAGCTTCGCGCGCTTTGAAAAAGGGGAGCTTTTTATCTTCAATCTCTATATTGCACCGTACGAGAAAGCCAGCATCAACAACCCTTCGGATCCCAGTCATCCGCGGAAGCTTTTGATGCACAAGTCACAGCTGGGTAAGATCCATGCCCAGGTTAAAGAAAAGGGCGTGGCGCTTATTCCGTTAAAAATGTATTGGAATAAATTTGGCATCGCCAAGGTAGAATTGGCTCTGGCCAAAGGAAAAAAACTCTGGGACAAACGCGCTGACATCAAAAAAGATACGGTGCGCCGTGAGATTGACCGGGCTATAAAAAACCGTAATCGCAATTAGAATAAAATTTTTTGTAACAGCTCTCCAAGATAAGCAAGCTGTCTTGTGGTATAATCATTTCTAGGGGGCGACAGGTATCGATCTAGCAATGGATCTAGGAGTCGCATGCGGAGGTGGTCGGGAGGCCTCCTTAAACACCTGACAAAAATCAAACGCTAACAGACCTACGATGGTACCTTTCGCGGTACCTATGCGTTTACCGCTAGCCGCCTAAAATCGGCTACCGTTCACCTGTTTTTGCCTGTGGGGCGGGATGAACGTCGATAGCAGGCTGGTCTTTTGCGCGTGTTCCTGGCGCGGGGGGCGAGAACGACAGGGAACTTACTCTAGGAAATTGTGCTGACTCAAGGTCTATAGAGGACATCAAAATATCAGCTAAGCATGTAGAGGCTCGAGGTTGCGTGGTTAGAGACGAGGGTTCAATTCCCTCCGCCTCCATATATTTTGAAACGGTTGCAGTGGGAATTGAATAGAGTGCGCCGCCGCCAGTGGCGGAAAAGCGAACTCTTTCGCGGAAGGCGCACGAATGGCCGACCCGGAGCGAGGACCTTTAGATCCGAGCGAAGGGCGCCAATTCCCTCCGCCTCCACCAAAAAATCCGTCGAAAGGCGGATTTTGTTTTATGAAAATATTATTGTTTATTCGATCTGAGTGTCTATTTTTTTTATTTCATGGGAAGTGGGGATTATAACTATCTTGAGAAATAAACTTATAGCGTTGTTTCTGTTGAGCACTTTTCTTTTTTCTTCATGGTCATATGCGGCCGCCAATGGCGCGCCTGTATCGCAGGCCCGTCTGGAAAGTGTCTCTATCGTGTCTACCAAGGATCAGGATCGTGTGCTTGCACGAGCCAAACAGGTTCTTGTTGATATGATGGCCGCTCAAGACAGCATCCCGGAAGAGCTTTTAGCTAAATGCCAAGCTATTGCGATCTATCCGTTCGTGCTGAAGGCTGGTTTTTTGGCGGGAGGCCGCTACGGCAAAGGTATTGTTTTAAAGCGTGATCGCAAAACCGGCGAGTGGGGGCCTGCCTCATTTTCTACGATTGCCGGGGTTAGCGGTGGTTTACAGATTGGTATTCAGGCGACAGATCTTGTTCTCCTGGTCTTGAACTCTAAGGGGTTGGACAGTCTTTTAACGAGTAAGTTCACACTGGGCGGGGATATTGCTGTTTCCATCGGTCCTGCCGGCACAGATTCGGAGATATCCACTGATTTTTTACTTAAATCGGTTATTGTTTCATACTCGCGTAGTCGCGGACTTTTTGCCGGTTTGGCGCTCAACGGTTCTCTGGTAATACCTGACGACGGCGCAAATTTAGCCTACTATGGTCAGCAGGTCTCGGCCGAGGATATTTTGTTGAACAACCGGGTGACGATCAAGCCGTCTACACAGGAACTTATCGAAATCATCAATGAATATGCGGCCCGTTGGCAAAAACGCCAATCACTGAAGGTCAAACCCACGGTAAAATAACGCTATACTTTTTTCTGCCAGGTTCATAAAATTACTTTTTTTGAGGCATCTGATTCTTAGAAAGGCGCGCAGTGATGGCTACAACTAAAAAAGATTGTCTTATATGGGTTGACCTTGAGATGACTGGACTTGACCCCAAGAAATGCGTAATTCTTGAGATCGCCGCGATCGTGACCGACAACCAGCTGAATGTTGTCGCCGAAAGTCCTGTTATCGCGATTAGGCACAGTGATAAGGTTCTCGACGGTATGGAGCCGTGGAGCCGTTACCACCATAAAAAATCAGGCCTTACCGCCGAGTGTCGCGCTTCGCGCGTACGTCTCAAAAAAGCCGAGCAGATCATCCTTGATTTTGTGAAAGACCACTGCGGTCCGCGTACAGCGCCGCTTTGCGGTAATACGATCTGGCAGGATCGTCGTTTTCTGATCAAGTACATGCCCAAGCTTGAATCTTACCTGCATTACCGCGTGGTTGATGTCAGTTCTATCAAGGAACTGGTGCAGCGTTGGTATCCGGCTGATTATAAAATGCCGCGTGAAAAAAAACAGACCCACCGCGTTTTGGCTGACATCCGGGAATCGATCGAGGAACTCAGGCATTATCGCTCCAAAGTTTTTTCCGTCTGCTCTTGATATATCCGGTATCTTCCGAGAAGAACTTAGCGCTTCAAACTAAGATCCAGATCCTCGGACTCAAAGAGTCTGATTTTACGGAGAGTTTTGTCCGCTCGGGCGGCTCGGGAGGGCAGAACGTCAATAAAGTCTCAACCTGTGTGGTGCTAAAACACCGTCCTACCGGGCTTGAAGTTAAATGTCAACGTGAGCGTTCTCAGGCGCTCAACCGCTATCTGGCAAAGCGTCTACTGGTAGATAAGATCGAGGAACGTATTCATGGTGCTGTCAGCGAGCGCCGTCAGCAGGTAGAAAAGATACGGCGCCAAAAAAGACGCCGCTCCCGGCGGGCTAAGGAAAAAATGCTTGATTCAAAGAAAATGCATTCAGAAAAAAAAGCAGGGCGCAGGCCCTTGGGAGATTATTGAAGGACTTGTGAGGCCAGGCGCTCCAGATACATCAAGCCGCTTTGGGCGGATTGGTTCTCCGGGTTGATGCGAAGTGCCTCAGTGAAAGCATTCGCGGAGGCGGGGATATTGCCGACGATCAACTGCGCATAACCAAGGTGCGTGTAAGCTGTATCGCTGTCCGGATTCTGCAGGATAGCGTTTTCATAGAAAGGCGTGATCTCCCGGATATTAGCCTCATCGATATGCACCGCGTTGTTGAACGCACGCTCGGCCTTTTTGTGCAGTCCCATTAGAAGATAAGTGTGGCCCATGATTAGATAAGCCTCATCGTCATCAGGGTTTCTTAGAACTATTTCTTCGTAAAGCTGTACGGCTTCTTTGAATTGACCCTCTGTGACGAGATTGAGCGCGCGCTCGTGCATTTGATAAGCGGACTGGGCT
This sequence comes from uncultured Planctomycetia bacterium, assembly GCA_964486835.1. Classification (GTDB taxonomy): domain Bacteria; phylum Omnitrophota; class Gorgyraeia; order 2-02-FULL-51-18; family 2-02-FULL-51-18; genus CAMDWQ01. Next base: position 6,630 of record CAZAPB010000039.1, on the reverse strand, counting down.
TCGTCGGAGCTTGTTGCCATCCGGCGCTTGAGCTCTGTCTCCTTCATCAGGTTCTCCACGGCTTGGTCTAGCTTGATCTTTTCAACGCGCATCTTTTTTGACATCAGGTCCCAAACAAACTCTTCTGCGCGGTGGCTCATCGGTAAAAAGGATTGCAATTCTTCCGAATCCTCCTCAAGAGCTTTTATCTTTTGCTCCAGATCGGCTAGTTTTCGTTGACTGACGTCAGTAGAAGACGAGAGCTGTTCTTTTTTTTGTAAGATATACTCTTTTTGGTATTTGCTTAGGAGCGAGCGGTTGGCCTGGAGGCTGTTGAGCAGGCCTCGGTTTTGATTCGTTGGCTCTTCCGCACCGCAGACGTTTGGCTGTGTCAGACACATTATGAATAAAACGAGGAAACAATAGATATTCATTTCTTCAGTATAACAAAATAAACACCCACCGCACAGGTTTGCAGTACAATATTGTGATGAAAAAAGGCGGATCAATGATCAAGGCTCAAGAGATCGAACGAACGATCCTGATGGTTCTGCCTGTGTCGTGAGTGCGGGTGTGTGACGTGAAGAGGGCTGGTGACTGTTTTGGGGTGGATGTGGAATCTGCCGATTTTCTAGGCCAGCCGATTATTAAACAACACAAGATGGTTTTGGCCATCTTTTGATGGTAAACTTGTCAGCAGTTCTGATATCGTGCATGAGATGTGTAAAAGCGGAGAATTTCAACAGTTGTTGAAATAATCGTATGATACGAAAAAATTCATTTTTCTTGGATCAAAATAAGTGGTTTTCTGGTAAGCGCTTGGCGATTCTGGTGGGCGTTGCCATATTCCTTCTCTATAGCTTTCGCATTTGGTTTCCGAATAAGATGTGCTTTGATGAGGTATGGCACGTCAAATGCGTACGTGAAATGTGCGCAGGCCGGTATATGGTCATCCGGCATCCTGTGCTCTGGTATATGGTAAGCTCCGCGGCGATGCTCTTTTTTGGCGATTATTCAACCATTTGGAGGCTATACCCGCTGATTTGCGGCATAGGCATCATTTTCTGTGTCTATTTTCTCGCTGAAAAGATCACAGGTGACAAAATAGTTGCTTTTTTGGCGGCTTTTTTGATCACGTTTGATTTCTTTACGATAGTTTTGTCACGTATCGCGATGCTTAACACTCCCATGTTGTTTTTTATGCTGCTTTCCATTCTGTTCTTTCTACGGCACAAACCGGCACGGCGCAGAACCAGAGCCAGAATCTTCTTTTTTTCGGGGCTATTTTTTGGATTGGCCATGACGACCCGCTGGTTTTCTGTCTGGACCGGTTTTTTTATTGCTTTCTATATTCTTCGCGAGATCGTGCGTTCCCGGCCTAAGATACGGCCGGCGTTGATCAAGGACGCTATTGTTTATTTTGTCTGCTTGCCACTTTTGATTTATTTTTCGTTTCATCTGGTGATTCCGTTTTTAAAGGGTATGACCGTTGCGGATATGTGGAAGGTCCAGGTGTCAGATTTGAATTATCATCGCAAGCTTATCTCCACTCACGCCTATGGCTCAGCTTGGTTCAGCTGGCCTTATTTGGCGCGACCTGTTTGGTTTCTATTTTCACGCGACAAAGGGTCTATTTTTGCGAAAATGTGCATTGGAAATCCTGCGGTGTATTGGATGACACCGGTAGCAATAATTTTTCTGGTGTGGTTGGTCTTGAGAAAGCGGTCCCGGCCGGGCGCTTTCGTCCTAACCGGGCTGTTAATGCACTGGTTACCTTATGCTGTTATTGGTCGTGTTACTTACCTCCATTATTTTCATACGGCGTCGCCATTTATTGTGATAGGTTTGGGGATGTTTTTGGCCAGACTTTGGTATTTCAGGAAATGGGGGAGAGTATTGGTGGTGGGCTATCTTGCCACGGTTATGGCTCTTTTTATTTTCTGGTACCCGCTTTTGACGGCGTGGCCCGTCTCAAGAATTTTTTATCAAAGCCACATTTGGTTTAGAACCTGGACCTAATTGTTTTTTTAAATATTCTTAAGCTGTTTTTCCGCATCCACCATGCCGCGGTTGATTTTGGCTTGCGCGTCACGCGCTGTTTGTCGTAGGCGTTCACTCACCTGAGGCGCTTGTTTGAGCTGTCTTAAGAGCTGTATCACCATGCGGAAGTATCGTATGACTTCCCCCTCATCAACATCTGTGAGATCCGCCAGATCCTGAAATTTACAGCCCGCTACCCAGGCTTCGAGCGCGAGGGAAAGATGAAAATAGGGAGGCTTGGTCTGCGGGTAAACTTTTTGGCCCAGCTCCTTGGTGTGGATGACGCGAAGGCTTTTGGCCGCGCGTTTTTCGATCTCTTCTAGATGGGCCGGTAGCTTGCGCGTCTCCTGATTTTTGCGTGGCTCAAAGACCATCGCGCACAGGAGTATTGAAAGCTGTGTTTGGTCGAGCTTCTCGAGATAGCCCTCTTCGAGGAGTTCAGAGAGAAGAAGCTCGTATCCGTACATCCAGGAGGCGAAGCTGCCCTTTTCTGTGAGTCCTTCCGGCCGGATGTGTCCCAGCTCGGTCAATAGGGCTAATTTTCTTTCGATGACCGCGGCGCCTTTGAGCCGCCCCTTGCGATTAGACTGGAAATAGTGGAAGGAGCGCGGGTAGATCTCCATTAGCTTTGAGCCAAACTGATCATAGAGGTTGAGTAGTGTGGCGTAACAGGAATTGAATTGACTCTCGATCGGCTCCGGTTTTCCGTAGACTATCTTCATCAGCCAGGGGTAGGGGATCTGGTGCGGATTGACGCGGCAGTATACAAAGCCCTCTGCGTCGATGCCACGACGCCCTGCGCGTCCGGCCATCTGAAAATAATCCCGAGTTCTAAGGTATCCAAAGTGAGTGCCGTAGAATTTTCTCATCTCGTCAAAGGCCACCGTGCGGGCCGGCATATTGATACCGATGGCGAAGGTCTCCGTGGTGAAGATAAGCTTGATCAGTTTTGAGGTAAAAAGTTGTTCGACAACCTCTTTGAGCGTCGGCAAAAGACCCGCGTGATGGAACGCGATGCCGCGACCGATCAGTCTTCTCATGTCGATCGCGCTGGCTTCATTGGTGAGCTCGAATTTTATACAAAGTTTGTCGTACAGCGCTTCTATGTCGATCTTTTCCTGGGGAGTGAGAAAATCAAATCTTTCATGATCCCACGCCAGCTCCTCCGCGCGTTTTCTTCCAAAGGCGAAATATAGACAGGGGAGTCGTTTTTTTTCGGACAGGTGGCGCACTAGCTCATCGGTGCGGTTTGGTTTTGCGCGCAGAAAACGGGTATAGTTGCCGCGTTGCCCGCCGGAGGCGGGTCCGCCTCTGGCGGAAAAGCGGTTGCGATGGCCGCCGCCTTGTTGTTCGCGCCCGAACCCTGAGGGCCACGTTTCCTGGTTAAGATAACCGTCTTTTCTTAGGGAGTGAGGGTCTGTATAGATACTGCCCTGGCACTGGAAGTGATTGACCAAAGGAACGGGCCGGTGATTTTCGATAACTACCTCAATCGGATGCTTGAGAATACTTCGTATCCAGACGGCCAACTCCTCGATGTTGGGAGCGGTCGCGGAAAGAGCGACTAGGCGGATAGTATCAGGCGAGAACATGATCGCTTCCTCCCAAACAGTGCCGCGCTCAGGGTCGTCCAGATAGTGAACTTCATCAAAAATAACCCAGGAGGTATTTTTTAAGCGTTCAGGCGCATCAAAGAGCTGGTTGCGATAGATCTCGGTAGTCATGATCACAATGGCCGAGTCGGGGTTCAAGGATACATCGCCTGTCAAAAGTCCTACCTGGTCAGGATAGCGCAGTGAAAAATCGCGGTATTTCTGATTGGAGAGCGCCTTGATCGGAGCCGTGTAAATAACCCGTTCACCGCGTGAAAGAGCCTTGTTCATCGCGTATTCGGCGATAGCGGTTTTACCGGCGCCGGTCGGGGCCGATACCAGAACCGATTTCTCGGCATCGATCGCCTCAATGGCTTTTAATTGGAAAGGATCGTAACGCATTGAAATGATTATACACGCAAAATGGTTTGTTGAGGTAAAATATGGTATTAAATTAACGTTTTTTGGGTTTTGAGGATCATAAATTGCTGTTCTTTCTGTTGATGTTGGGGTGGTTAAATATAGGGCCTCAAGTAGGAGCGCCTGCCGTTATTCCGGCGCACCGTTTGCAGAGGATAGTCATCGACGCGGGTCACGGAGGCAAAGACCTTGGCGCGGTGAGTCTGCGAGGCATTCACGAAAATGATCTGGTGCTGGAAATAGCGCGTCAGGTGCGCGATGGACTGCGGGAAAGCGGCATCGAAGTTGTTCTAACCCGTGACAGCGACCGGTTTGTTCCTCTGCCGTTGCGTGCCAAGGTTGCCAATAAGAAGAATGCCGATCTCTTCATAAGCATTCATGCTAACGCTTCCACCAGCAAGGCTTTAAAGGGTTTTGAGGTATATAGTCTCTCTGAGGCAACGGATGACAACGCATTGGCGTTGGAAAGAGCGGAGAATTCGCCGCTTCGTTTAGTGGGCGCGCGCGTCGCCGAGGACAACGTGCGGCTTCGCACGGTCCTGTGGGGTTTGCGCGAGAGGGAGAATCGGCGAGAGTCGGTGCGGCTATCAAGCGATATCGGTAACGCGGCGTTACGCTCGATACCGATCGCCGCGCGTCGTATGCGGACAGCCAATTTTTATGTACTCAAATGGACCGAGTGCCCATCCGTGTTGGTTGAGATCGGATACCTGTCCAACCACCAGGACGAGAACAAGCTTTTGAGCAAGCGCTATCAACGCGGGCTTTCATCGGCTATTGTGAAGGGTATTTTAAAGTTCAAAGACCGTTTTGACCGGTCCAACGGTTTTACTATAAAGGGGTAGGGTGTATGGAAATGAACATGCCGATAGGTATATTTGATTCCGGGATCGGAGGCTTGACGGTTTTGCGCGAGGTGCATCGCGATCTTCCAGCGGAAGATATCGTCTATTTTGGCGATACCGCGCATGTGCCCTACGGCACTAAGTCCAAAGAGACCATTACGCGTTTTTCTCTCGATAACGTGCGCTTCTTGAGGAATTTTGATGTGAAGATGGTCATCGTCGCATGCAATACGGCCTCGTCGCTCTCTCTTGAGGCGATGAAGGACAACTTTGCTCTGCCGATCATCGGCGTGATCGAGCCCGGCGCGCGCTCGGCTATGATGCGAACCAAGAATGGGCGTATTGGCGTGATCGGCACTAAGGCGACCATTAACAGCGGGGCTTATGAAGCGTCGCTTAAGCGGTTGGATCCCAAGGTCAAAGTTTACAGCCAAGCCTGTCCGCTTTTTGTGCCTCTTGTCGAAGAGGGGTGGCTCGAAGGCGAAATTGTGGCCAAGGTTGTGCGCACCTATCTTGAGAGCCTAAAATCATTTGATATTGATACGCTGATCCTTGGCTGTACACATTATCCTCTTCTTGCGAAGGTCATCCAAAAAATGATAGGTGAGAATGTAAAGCTGGTCAACTCCGCCGAGGAGACTTCCAAGGAAGCCAAGAAGATGCTCCTTGAGATGAAGCTGGCCAACATTCGCCGAAAAAAGAGTTCGCAGACGCGTTTTTATGTATCCGATGAGCCGGAGCCTTTCCGGGTGCTGGGAGAGAGGTTCTTGGGGCAGTCTATTCATTCGGTTGCCAAGGTCGGCGATTATTTTGAAACCGCCAAGGTCTGACGTGTACGAGATCGTTGTTGAAGATGGATTTTTTGCGGCGCATTTTCTCAAGCTTTATGACGGCACATGGGAGATCCGCCATGACCATCATTGGAAGGTCGCCGTCACCGCGCAAGCCGAAAAGCTCGATTCGATAGGTGTGGTGATGGATTTTGAGATACTCAAACCCGCCATCAAAGAGGTGTTGGCAGACTTTCAACACACATCGATGAATGACCACCCACGTTTTAAGGATAAGACCGTTAACTCCTCGACAGAAAATATCGCGCGTCTTATTTATGATGAGCTAATCAAAAAAGTAAAGTCGGATACGGCACGTATGACCAAGGTCACGGTCTGGGAGACTCCGGATGCTTGCGCGAGTTTCGTTCCGTAGTGCGTAGTGCGTCGTGCGTAGTGCGTCATGCGGCGTGCGGCGTGCGGCGTGCGGAGTCCGTCGTGCGTGATGCGCGGAGAAAAAAAAGATGATAAAGAGTTTTAGAGATCTGGAAATTTGGAAAAAAGGGATCGTGTTGGTTAAAGACGTTTATTCGATAACCGAATTTTTCCCCAAATCGGAAGTTTATGGGCTATCTTCGCAGATGAGGCGCAGCAGCGTGTCTATTCCGTCAAACGTTGCGGAAGGGTTCCGGCGCCAACACTCCAGAGAGTTTAAACAGTATTTAAGCGTTGCCCTTGGTTCCGCCGCTGAACTGGAAACCCAAGTGGTGATCGCAAAAGAACTGGGCTATATTGATGAGAAGTCTGAAGCGCGAATTCTTGAATCAATTGACCATATTAGCCGAATGATATTCAATTTAAATAAGAAGGTTTAATCATATGTCTCAAGCCTTTTCTGATCCACCTCAACGCGAGACGCCCGACGCGCAACGCATGACGCACGACGCACGACGCACCACGCATGCCGAAGTTAGCGAAATATTC
>CAZAPB010000038.1:0-11347 GCA_964486835.1 uncultured Planctomycetia bacterium | reverse complement strand
TCCGATCTTTGATAAAAATCAGCCATGCTTTCCAGGGCTACCGCCAACGCTTCGACATCGCTGGCATTTCTCACTGATTTTGCCATCGGAGATCGGCTAAAAAATATCTCCACCGCATCGCGCACATACTTTTCTCGCTGGGCTGTATCTGTGATGGAAACCACTGTCGAAAGCACAGAACCGACAATAAGTCCGCCAGAAAAATCCATCAGCTGATTCTTGGATGCACTGCTTCTTATAGGCACAATCGAAAGAGCTTTTGCGTCCACCTGCGCTTTGAACGCTGTATTCTTGAGCGCCTCTCGATAAGCCGTCGCACTTCCGGCAAAAACGGTCCTCTTTTGGCTCGCAATGTACCGCTCGGTTTGATCCAGCGTTAAAAGCCTGCCAGTATCAACGCTAATACTCTCAAGGTAAGCGATATAGTTTCTGATATAAATCTCTTTGGCGGATTGCTTGCGTTTGAGAGCTTGAATAACAGCACTCTTTGCTTTCTCAAAGTTTTGTAGCTGTTCAGGCGTCCCATAAAATAAAGCATCGACACCTTCAAAGGTTTCGGACTGCCCTAATTGATGCAAAAGGAAAGTGTTCGTTTTTATCGACTTGATCACATCCGAGATCGGCACCAATACATTGAAAGGCGCCTGCACCTTTTGTGGACTTTTTGTAGCCAGGAGCGCCAGTCTCTGGAGATCACCCTCAAGCTTCTCAGCATATACTTTGAACGGACCGATGTCAGACTCCTCGGCCGTGTCAGAAAGCGCAAGGGTGTCAGAAGCCAAAGCGGGCAAAGCAAGCGGAATAGATGGCATAGCAATAGTCACGGCAACCCCGCCTACAGCTGACACCGTCAACCTTCCGCCGGTAGGGGTAACTATCACCGTTGCTAGGCGCGAGCCAGACAAAGCAAAGGACGCTCTCTGATTCCCGGGACGGCTGAGAGCGGCAACGGCACCCGATCTTTCAATAATAGCAAGGCCTGCCGCTCTCAGCTCGGGCTCACCTAATTGCCGTAATCCAAGGAAAGTATTTTTAGCCACAAAAGGAACTGTAGCGCCGGCCAGTTTAGCTCCAGTCAGCGGGGTGCCCACTTCAGAAACAGCAGGGTTCGAGGCAGAAGCGAACATAATCGTAGCTCCAAGAACCTCCAGCGCCGAAGTAACGCTAGCATCATCCCTCCCCGATGTCCTAGCCGAAGCGTACTGCCTTTCGAATGCAGATTGAAGAGTTGGCATTTCAGGAGCGCCGGGAATGCAACGGGCCAAAACCAAAAGAGCTCCGGCGATCGCGCCATCTTGATAACGATACCAATCTGAAATATCACTAAGGCGCGGCTGGCTTGGAAAAAAAGATGCCAAGGTCAAAATGGCAGTGGCGATCGGATCATCTATTCCTGGTATTTGCTTTTGAATTTCTAAATGTCTTAGGAAAATATCTTTGACTGACGGATTCAATGGCGTATATCTAGCTAATGTATATATTAAGTTAGCGCGTAAATGGTAATTGGTCCCATTAAGGAATCTTTCGGTTTCCATTTTTTTTTGAAGCCAATTAGGAAGATCCGGCTTCGAAGGTGAAAAATTGGCGAAGCGCGCTATATGCTCCTCCCAATCGTCAGTGGTTATCCCCCAGCCAGCATTAGTGAGGACAACTGAAAACTGTTTAATACTATCATTACCAGCCAACCCAGCGATAGCGCGCATCAACTGTTGAACGCTTGTTTGTGCCATTGTTTGAGAGATGTATCTAAGTTGATGCTCAACGAATTGTAGTCGAGCTTTATCAAAGTCGTTGTCTGGCATTGCCAGCTTGGCGCCGGGTATTTTGGCAGTTACCCGCACAGACGTACCAGACAAAAATATAGCGTCAATATCGTGTACCAGACTAATCTCTCTTTCACTGGAGTCAACCGTTTGAATATGGAGCCCCGCGAACACGCATCTATTTTGACTGCAAATGCGATTGATTACGGTCATGGCATCACGCACTTTAATCGGATGATTAATCCTGAAATTAAACTCAGCGAAAGCGCCGTAAGTATTACCACCTCTCAAATATTGAATCGATGGGGCCATCACCGCCAGCTTGGCACCGGATGGAACTACTTCTATTTGAGTCGGCACAACTTGATTACTTTCAAAAGTAGCCGGGTTGCCATTGGCATCTCCAAATTCAACGCCATTGCCCTGATCAAGAAAAGCGCCGTCAGCGCCCGAATGAATCGTGATCTGGTTCACCATTTCCAGCTCTTCCAATGTCAGGGGGATCTCAGACGCGGGAATTTCAATCACTAGTGAATCCGGCACTGTGAATGCTCTTTTAATCAAACCAATGGTAGTGCCGGGATCCAGCCCGAGCTGAAGCCAGCGCACGGCAAATCGTCTGCCAATCATATCTTTTGAAAACTTAAACCGGAACGTATGGTTCTTTTGTCTTGCTTCCCTGAAGTTAAAAGGCAATTGATTCCCGCCGCCGGCCCAAACTGCCAGACTGGACTTGTTGTCACTCCAGCGGTGATCTTTGTCAAAATCACGGGCGATGACTCCCATGACCGGCGCCTTGGTTTTCACCATGACAGGTTCGGTGTAAGTTCTGTTTCTGGTAACACCCTGTTTGCCCTTGTGTTCAGCATTATTTTTGTTTTGAACCATATCATCAATATCAGCAGTTGCCGCGGTGATATCCTGTTGGGTAATGTCAATTTGTTGATATGCCTGCGCGTAATCATCGCCAAGAACCAGAGGGTTAAATCCCGCCAATGGAAATACGGCAAAATCCGCGGCGGCGCTTGCGCCGGCAATAATCGTCTCGCCTTGTTCATTCTTAGCATAAAAAATAGGGGTGTTCCAGCCGTGAGCAGTCGCCAGCCAGTTGCTTGTCGAGTAGATCGAGTGGCGGCCTTTGCGCCCAGGCAGGTTATAGAACGCCTCGATCAAATTGGGCGTGAGAGCCTCGGCCCGCGCTTTATAATATCTGGCGTCGGCCAGATCTCCTCTGTTGAAAGCGCGGACGGCATTTTTTTGCAGGGCCAGAACAAGACCGTCCAAAAATTCCACGGCGCCCAGCGGATGGACCCCCCCGCGGGCCGCGATCGCCTCTCGCGCGTCGGGATCGGTAAAATCAGCCAACGTGAGCATTCGCGTCAGGCCATCCGGCATCTCAAGCGTCACACGGACAAGGCTCTTGTCCAGCATGGTCTGGGTAAGCTTTTTAAGTTCTTCGCCGGATAAGGAATCCCCATAAGGCCCAGCCATCGTCCATGAATAAATATCGGGAGCATGGATCCGATTGAGTTGGCCATCTTCTTTAACACCTTGAGCGATCGTGCCTTCTTTGCGATTATGCGCTTTTATTGCGAACCATCTGCGCGCACGGTTAGCGGCTACGCCCCATTTTTTGCTATCCCCATTGGCCGTGTTCAGAGCCTCGACAGCCTGCAGCATGATCAAAGCGTCATGCGCATCCATATGAGGCTCGACGTGAGTTTTGTTAATATTTCGGCGATCCCCATCCACGATCGCTCCGTCGTCATCCTGCATTGCCACAAGCACATTGCCAAGTTTGCGCGCGGCCTTTAAATATTTTCTGCGGTTTACCTGTAGCATCGCCATGAGCATAAATGCCGTCGGGCCGGGAGTCACAAAATGCTCAAGCTGCATCTGCCCTTTTTCTTTAGGAGACTCCACATTGATCGCGTTGACCAAGCCAACGGCTTCTTGGCCGGTCGGGCCTTTGTAGATCTTTAAGATCCCATAAGTCCCTGTCGCCGCGCCGGCGTTTTGGCGGACCTCTTCCAGAGGCGTTTCCAGTATCTTCTCGTAGTAATCAAGGATCTCTTCGGCTTCCCGCGTCATTCCCGCCGCATAAAGAGCCATCGCCAGAACAGCCTCGTCATAAAGAAACCCGATGCTTTTAAAACCGGGGAAATCCAAATGACTACGTGCCTGGCGTGTCATGGGATCTTGGTTCTCTTTTATTCCCAAGGCTATGTCTTGAACCAATTGTAAAGATCTTGCGGAGCGTAAATGCCCGACGACCCTATTAGGATTGCCCGGAGGAGCTCCAGCGACCTGGGTGTTATTTCCAGGTAAACCGGCAACAGCCAAACCAACTGCGGTGGCCGTAGTGGTTTTTAGAAAATCTCGCCTTGATTGCGCCAGCCTGGCGGCGGTCGGTTGCATCGCCTTAAAAAAATCGGCCACTTTTTCAATTTCTGCAATAGCCAATTCCACTTTATTGCTAATCATCGCGGTATCAAAATCTGACGAACCTATTTTTTCGCTCACATGTTCTTCATAGCTCTTTACAAAAAAATAAATTTCATCAGCGAGAAAGGATATATTAAAAAATAAATTAAAAGTGCTTTCGTTGGTCTTCTCACCGTCACGCCGAAGCCTTGCCAGTTCAATGCCAGCTTGCGCTATTCCGTAGCTCAAGAGCTCCGCACGGACCAGAATCATGTCTCTCGGAGATACAAATTCATTTAGATCCAGGCCCTCATTGATAATCTTTTCCCACAATTGGGGTATGTTAAAACGTTTGCCATAATAAATATTTTTGTACGTTCTCATTAAAGCATTAGCGTCTTCCATATTTTTTTCCGCAACTCGCAAGTTTGCTACCATTTCATCGATTGTTGCTCCGGGTATAGATTGGGCAGCCAGTTTGGCGCCTCCCGGAGCCTTGACAGACTGTTCCATCAACGCGGAAAATAAGTCTTCACCCATCACTTTCCTCAACCTGTCGTTGTCTAGTTCCGCCAACAATTAGTCCGGAAGCGATGTCCTTAATTGCGGACGATCAACTGTTTGCGCCAGATCGACATAATGACGGCTGAACAGAATTTTTACAAGAGGTGTGATCATATCTATCCTCTGCCCGTTGGCAGTTTGATAAATAGGTGATCCGTAATCAGTGTAAAGCTGAACTGTTTGTCTGCGCATTAGATCGGCCGGTATAGCTCTTGGCGCAGCATCCGTAGAAGTGGCCGCTTGATAAAATGAACCATGTTTAAATCCAATGGTCTGATTCAGTACTCCTTGTATAATCCCCTCTGTATCCATCCTCATTGAACTCGGTCGCGGCTTTCCATCTATCCATTCTTCATCCAACACCTCTTCATAGCCTTCGCGGTCCCCGCTCAACCTATTGTCAACCCAATTGGCTAATTGACGATCCGCCAGGGCCTCAAGCATAATCCTCGGATCTTCAAAATATCCGGCGAGCCGTCTCATTGAGGCCATAATAGCATTCTGTTCAGCAGCGCTATCGGGCGCACTTGTCATGTGTCCAAGGTTGGTGCACACCTCATTCATCTCTTTGGCCACCAGCGGATTATCGATGGGGACTGTTCGTACGACCGCAATCGCGCGGCCCGGACTTATTCCCGAAGATCCATTGGACGCCGGAATACTCAGACTTATTTGAACCATGCCAGCGGCCGAGGAGACGACAGTAATGGCATATCCCGCTTTTGCAAATCGGGTAAAATGCTCTTGCCAAGCAGGCGTGGCACCGGTTGTGTTTTTCAGCCAATCAGCCAGCCATTGCGTTCTACCTGCTGTGTCAGAAGTGTATTTAACTGGCTGCTGGGCAGTCCATGAATATGCGGCGGCGGCTCGCTGAGCGCCCGCCAACTTGGCACCCGTCACCATCGCCTCAAAAATGCCGGTAACTTTTTCAGTGCTACTGATAGCCATCTGCGTTTGCCGCAGAAGCAACGCGATGTCAAGGCCGACAGGACCTTCTTCCTCCTGGATCTTTCTTTCGAGATTCTCGAGGCTAATACCAAAATCCTGAGCGATGCCCGCAAGCAGTAAAAATATGGTGATGGAGGCATTGCCAGGCGCTTCACCGGCATCACGCATTCTTACCAGCTCATATGACGCTTGAGCAATGCCGTACCTCAAAAGCGTCGCACAGGCAAGCACCCTATCCCTTACAGTCACAACATCAGCCGGAAGCCGACCCTGGCTCTCCCACATCGCTTTGCCGTCGAATACTTTCACGGCCCCTTTTTTCTGCGCCAAAGTCTCAATAACTTTTAAACAGACGCTAGCGCTCTCAAGATCTGTCAGCGCCTGCCGGATCGCGGCTCCGTCCAAGGGCCTAGAAGGCATACTGGCCAGCTTGGCGCCCAATAAATTGACACTTACATGTAAAAACGTAATAGGCAAAAGTAGAGTTTCGCTTTCACGCCGTACATCAATCACTTTTTCGCCGTGGCGAACCGTTTGCATCTTGAGCTGCGCAAACTCGACCCTTAATTGGCTGCACATACGTTCGATTTCGATCATGACACGACGCACTTCAATCGCCTCAACAATCTTGAAGTTTAGCTGACCGTAAACACTGTTAATATTGACACCGCCCAAATATTGAACCGGTTGGACCGTCGCCAGCTTGGCGCCGTCAGGCTCCATACGAATCGCAAGGTCTCTTACCTGGATCAATAAATCGAATACATTAATAACATACTTACAAATGAATTCCGCATCCAGGCCGGCCACGAATATTTTTCTATTATCTGGAAGTCTGACTGGATATTGTTTTAGCGGAAGATTATCATCGGCGATCCGCTTTAGGCCTTTTTTATCACCATAACGACGGCGCAAAAAATCCACCGCATCGGGATTACCGCTAAGAATATTTCTAACGATATCGTTTATGACTGTGTCAGTAGAGTCAGGGTCTCCGTAGAGCGCTCTTTCAATCTGGTCTTGTGATTGTCTGAGTAAATGAGAATGTTGAGGATCGCCGGTATGATATCGCCTTAAACGACCAACCGCTGTCTTGAGAAAATCTCGCGCATTATCCGTCGAATAAGTATCGCTCGGAATATATTGATCTGCTATAGAATCCAATTTATCGGCAAGCTTACCGGCGGTTTCTTGCCCAGGCGTCGCAAGCCTGGCGCCGGTAGGCGCTTGGCCAGTGGTTATTAAGCAGATGCGTTCCGGCGTATTCAACAAATCGTTGGGAGCAGAAACGAATAACCTGTACACATTAGAAGGTGCTCGCTCTAAATGAAGCCCCTCATCTGGCTGAACAAATCTCTGATCGCCCCAACTAACGTCATCTGCTGCGCCCAACACTGAAAATACCCCTCGAGAATATTTGCTAACCACTTTACCTTTGTCGCCGTCTTTTAGAACGCCGGTCTGAAAGTATAAAGCTAAAAATGGCTCACCGCCGAAAATAGGCGTAATAAGCCGCATATCTACGTATTCGCTTCCCCCGCCTGCCGCATCAGTAAACGCGCCAGGCCCCATTCCTTCCACTGCCGTATCCATGAGTAATGATCTTGCTATTCTCCTTACTTGATAACTCGGGTTTATTTCCCCCATAGCAAGGCTGACAGAGTAAAAAAATACACGCGGTTCTCTCATTCTCGGAGCAAAAAGCGCTAATACCCACTGGCTGCCCTGGAGATCAAGATTGATTAATCCCGCATAGGCGGGAGAAATGATTGACTCGTTAAACACTCTTAAGGCAGAAACATCGATTACTTTTCCATCTGCCGTCTTCGCCGGTAATACACTGGATAAATGACTGACCAGCGCATCGCGCGATTGGACCAAGTCAAATCTTTTCAATTTCACCTCCGCCAGCTTGGCGCCCGATAGACTATCGCTCGACGCATCACGCACGACGCTCGACGCATCACGCTCGACGCTCGACGCTGTTTCTCCGGCGGAGCCGGAAGCCAGCTTGGCGGCGGTAACGGAGGAAGGTTGCGCTGCGGCCCTGTCAATTTGGCTGATTTTTGAAACTAAATCATTTTGAAGATCCTGCCCTAGATTAAATTGTAAAGCCATCGCTAAAGCAAAAACATATAGCTCCCTTTTTTTGACAATCTCTGTCAGGGAATCTGCAAACTTCACCAATCTACGCGAAAATTCAACTTTGTCCGGGATGAGTAATTGCTTGGGAGTGCGGCTGGTAAGCACATCGTAATTCATGTCCTGTTCATAGTTATCTGAGTTTCTGGACATAGCATTATCCAAAGAATCCCATGCCCCTGACAATGAGTAATCCCTATTCAATGTCTCCTCAGTATAATAAGTCTTAAGAAAATAGGTTGGCAATTCTCTATAAAGACGGTCCCATTCTCTCAGAGGTTTTTGTGAATCTTTAAGATTGGTAGCTTCACGAATTGCTTTTTGCTTTCGGCGCTCTTGATCGAATAGTTGGTTAAAGGTTTGAATCTGACTCTTGGAAAGAAGAATTTTTTGTAATAGTTTTCTCACAAACGTTCTTTTCATGGCCGAAACAAAATCAAATGAAATACTCTTGCTACCAAAGATCTCAGCTACTCTACTCCTTATAGCAGTTTCTGCCTCACGAGTAACACTTAACAACTGCTCGGATTCCTGATCATTTAATTCCTCAGCATACCGTCTTGCAACAATCGGGATTAATTTATCCCCGATCTCTAATCGTAAATCATTGAGTGTTACTGAATATTTCCCGTCAATATTCACACCTATACTGGATAATGTTGGGGCAATTTTACCTATCGGCGATGGCGTAAGATCACTTAAGTCTAAAACGGTTGCGCGAAGGAATTTGGCGTTATTATCATCTAATATGGTAATAGCGTCATAAACTTTGAACAAATCCACCGCGGCCTGATCAGCGTTAGCCAGCTTGGCGCCGGATAAACTAGCGCTCGACGCACGACGCATCACGTCGGACTGTGCCAACTTCGCCGCCGCCAGAAATTGATTCAAGTCTTTCACTTCTGGTGCCAATAAAATCGGGACTTCCTTGGGATACACAGCTGCCAATCTCAGCTCCCCCGCCTCCCCGAATGCTTCAACCCTGCGCGTAAAAGCTTCATCGCTGTTCTTGTCTTTTTTGTTGGTTGTCGTGTTTTGTTGCACTGCCTTCCTCTGGCGGTCGGCATCCAATCCCAAAAGCAGTAGTTTTTCATACTTTTCCTGATTGGTTTCCGAGGTCACATAAGGGGTCAGAACAATGTATGAGATATTTTTTTGTCGCATTAGCTCAGCCAAATGCTGGGTGTGATAACCGCCAGTGATCAAAAAGGCCGCCTTGGCGCTGTCTTTGTCCATCCAGGAGGACGCGTTCTCCACAAAAGCCATATCGCGGTCCTCGACCAGCTTGTAGAACCTTCGTATAAATCGCAGATTTTTCTCGAGCGAATCCTTATAGGCGATCAGGTGGTCGCCCCTGCCTGTCTCAATAAGCTTATCGTTGAGGAAAGCCTCCCATCCGCTGGTCGGAAAAAGGCTTTCATTTGAAACAAGAAGATCAAATTCTTTTGACGTCAACTTGATCTGATAGGCTTTTGTCAAAAGATCTATAAATCGCTCGATCGCGTGAATCTTGACCGCTTCATTCCGGCTCAGGACGGTCTGGTAGGCCCGCTCTTCCAATAACTGCATCTCATCCAATGCCTGATCCAAGCGAATTTTTGTGAACGCCTCCAGATAACCCCTATACCTCATAAGCTCCGGGTATTCCTTGGTCGCGATATTATGCTTAACGGCAAGGCCAAGAATATTCTCAAGAAACATATACTGCGCGGTTTGTGTCTTCCTTGATCCGGCTTGGGCTTTTGAGTATTCAGACAGAACCTGGGAAGCCCCTTTCCTGGCCAAAGCTTCACCCAAGGCCATTTGCTCCAAATTAGCTTTGTCAAAATCGATCTTTTTCTCGGTATCTCTCAGATCCTTGAGCTTGGCCAGCTCCGCGTATTCATTCAAAGAAATACCGGCCAGCTCCTGCAGTCTCAGCAGACTGCCAAATTCAGCGCTCATACCCCCCGTTTTCTCTCCCGAGCCCTTGATCTTTTCATAAACCAGGATTTCCTGAGGGTAAAAATGACTTTTTAGCAGACTAAGCGAAGCTCCAATTATTTCCAGATAGGACAGCACCTCTTCTCTTTGCGCCTTAAGGTCCGCGTAAGCAATCAGACTTTCCTTGCTGAGAGCTTCGTCCTCGACTCCCTGTATCTTCATCGGGTGATCCGAAGTCAGGTTTAGATATTCCTCGCCCGCGATCACGCCATCTTGAAGAAATCTCTTAGCGGCCAGCCCAATCCTCTCAACGGCAATAATTTTCTTTATTCCGTTGAGCGTCACATCCGTGGACGCGCCCTCAACGAAAACCTCGGAAAGACCCCTGTATCGGCTCATTAGATAATCCAGCGCGCCGGCAAGATTTTGCTGACCAGACAGATTGGTGTGCGCGTCTTGGATGTGAATAAGAAGCTTACCCGAACCGCCGCTAAAAGCTTCCTTGACCGTGACATATTGAAAAGGTGTATCAAGCCTTAATGGATTGGCAACGGCATCACTTATATTGATATAGGAAGCGGTCGCTATTTGGGCTGTCGGAAGAGCGGCAAATGAGATTTCCTGAAGGAAAAAACCACTTATTAAGAAAACACTAAGCAAGCGCTTAATGAATTTGCTCACAACTCCCCCTCACATAAATTGTAGTTAATATATTTAAGCATTGGTAAGAGTTTCATACTATCAGTAATATTCGCTAAATAAATGGAATGACAACCACAGATCAGAAAATGATTTTTAAACATTATCAAATTAATTCAATACAGTCCTTATATTACACTAAACATAATACCTATTCAAGAGATGCAAAAAATATAACAATAAAGACACATAAGCACTTTATTTAGAACGACTAAGGCGGGGTGTTAGATCGATCGGTTTATTTCTATTCTCGGGAAAAGAGGATCCCCTTTAGCGATGGCACCGCCATCTTGAAAAAAATTCCACTGTTGAGCACCCAACAAAACTGACGCCAAAGGCTTCTCGACGCCAAGTTGTCTCCAGATAGCTTCTCCGGTATCAGGCATAAAAGGCCACACAGACTGAGAGCAGATCCTCAATACTTCTAAAAGCGAGACAATGACCTCCTCAAGCTCCTGAGTCTTGCCTTCCTTGGCCAATTTCCATGGAGCGCGGGCCTCGATGAATTTGTTGGCGAGATTAATAAGTGACCATATCTCTGTCAGGGCCTCTGAGAAAGCCAGCCGCGCCATGAGCAACTCAAGCTTCTTCGGCAGGCCTTCAGCCGCCTGGCGCAACTCATTGCGGCAACGCCCGGAGACATTATCCGGGACCTGGCCGCCAAAATATTTTTCACACATCGTTAGACTGCGATGCAAAAGATTGCCCAGGTCGTTGGCCAGGTCCGTATTAAAACGACTGGTCAGCGCTTCCTCAGAAAATGTGCCGTCTTGACCGAAGGGCGTCTCGTTCAAAAGAAAATAGCGGTATGGATCGATGCCGTAAGTACGTACGATCTCGACCGGGTCAACCGCGTTGCCGCGCGATTTGGACATCTTTTCGCC
>CAZAPB010000037.1:0-11348 GCA_964486835.1 uncultured Planctomycetia bacterium | reverse complement strand
GCAACCCTATTCTCGGGCCTGACCTCTCCCGTATCGTCCCTTGAAGGCGCGGGTGCCGTGATCGGAAGGATTTATCCGACGGCCTATTTTATGATTATCAGCCGGGGGACTTTTACCAAGGCGCTGGATTTTGTCGATCTGCAGGGCCCGTTTCTTGCGCTGGCCGTGACGGTTCCGGTGCTCATGACGATCTGTGTGCTGTGTCTTAAAAAACAGGAACAATAACATGCCCAATCGTATAAAAAATATATTTTATCTGGCGGGTAAGGAACTGCGCAGTCTATCGCGTGATGTGGTGATGTTGTTTCTTATTTTCTGGGCGTTCACTTTTTCGATTTATACCGGCGGAAAAGGACAGGCGGTAGAGTTGCGCAATACGCCGATTGCCATCGTGGACCATGACCGCTCCAAGCTTTCGGGAAGTATCATTGATGGGTTTTATAAACCCTATTTTAAGAAACCTGTACTGATTTCTCCCGCTCAGACGGATCCCGGGATGGATTCGGGTACTTATACGTTTGTCATGGACATCCCGCCTGGGTTTGAGCGGGATTTACTGGCCAATAGGCGTCCAAAGATACAGCTTAATATCGACGCGACACAAATGAAACAGGCGTTTACGGGGAACCGGTATATTCAAAGTATTGTGACGGGAGAGGTGAACAGTTTCTTAAAGGGTCACCGGACCACACCTAAGGAGCCGCTGAATCTGGTGGTCCGCTATAAATTCAATCCGACGCTTGAGCCTATTTGGTTCGGCGCCGTGATGCAGCTTATCAACCAGGTTACGATGCTTGCCGTTATTCTGACGGGTGCCGCGCTTGTCCGCGAGAGGGAGCACGGGACTTTGGAACATCTGCTGGTCATGCCTCTGACGCCGGTCGAAATTATGGCCGCCAAGATTTGTGCCAACGGGCTTGTGGTACTTTTGGCTTCGTCATTTTCATTGTGCCTGGTAATCGAATGGATCCTTCGCATGCCCGTCGCGGGATCTGTCCCATTGTTTATTTTCGGAACCGCCTTGCATCTATTTTCGGTCACGTCGCTGGGAATATTTCTCGGCACGGTTTCAAGGACCATGCCTCAGCTGGGGCTTTTGATGATGCTGGTGATTCTGCCGCTTCAGATGCTATCGGGTGGAAGCACGCCTTTTGAAAGCATGCCCAAAGCCGCGCAGATCCTCATGCAGGTGGCCCCGACGACACATTTTGTCAGCCTCGCGCAGGCGATTCTTTACCGCGGAGCGGGTTTTGACGTTGTCTGGCCGAATTTTCTGGCGATTATCGGCATCGGGGTTATACTCTTTTTAATTTCATCGGCTCTTTTTCGCCAGAGCATGGCCGCGGCAAGATAACCGGTCGTATTTCCGGTTCGGTCAAAATTTATTTGCTTTATTGTTTCGCGTATTCTACCAAGTCTTTCGTTTTGGTAGAATAATCATGATAATACTTTGATAGATTCCTAACCTCACGAGGTGCGAAGAAATGAATATCACCGTTTTAGGTCCCGCAAATTTCAATTCTCCCATCAAATACGAAGTGGATGACAAAGTCCGTATCCCGGCGCAGATCGAGCGGTTTGGCAAGGCGTCGGGCGAGGACGTGCTTTTTGAGCAGGCCGGTCCCAGAAGGAAACTTTTTTTTGATGCCGCGACTGTCCGCGCCGGCATTGTGACGTGCGGCGGGCTTTGTCCCGGTATGAACACGGTGATCCGCTCGCTTTTTTTTCAACTGTATCATGCCTACGGCGTGCGAACTATTCTGGGTTTTCCAGGCGGCTACCTGGGGCTTGACCCTTCATCGGGGACCAAACCCATTTTGCTGGATCCGGATATGGTGGATCATATTCATCAGCAGGGGGGCACTATCCTTAGGACATCCCGAGGGCCGGTGGATACCAATGTCGCGGTGGATTATCTGGTGAGCCTTGGGATCAATATGCTTTTTACCATCGGCGGTGACGGGACACAGCGAGGCGCTAAAGAGATCTTTGACGAAGCCAAAAAACGCAATTACCCAATGGCAGTAGTGGGGATCCCAAAAACCATCGATAACGACGTCGCCTGGGTATCGCGCTCCTTCGGTTTTCAGACTGCCGTCGAAGAATCGATACGCGTGATCAACTGCGCGCACACCGAATCCAAAAGCGTCAAAAATGGAATTTCTATCGTCAAGCTTATGGGCCGCGACGCGGGTTTCATCGCCGCGTGCGCTACGGTGGCGAGCCAGGATGTCAATTTTACTCTGATCCCGGAAATACCGTTAACGCTTGGGGGCTCGGGCGGATTTTTGGAGATTCTGAAAAATCGTATTCTCAGCAGGGCTCATGCGGTCATTGTGGTGGCCGAAGGCGCGGGCCAGCAATTGTTGACGGGTATTCCTCAACAATACGACGCCTCAGGCAATCTTAAGCCGGGCGACATAGGTACTTTTTTGCGTGAAAAGATCACGAAATATTTTAAAGAGCAAAAAATTGAGGCCACGGCCCGTTATTTTGATCCCAGTTACGCGATACGAAGCGTCCCTGCCGACGCCGAAGACTCAATTTTATGCGACCAGTACGCGCGTCACGCTGTTCACGCGGCGATGGCGGGGAAGACCGGCATGATCATCGGGCTTTTGCATGACCGTTTTATCCATGTACCCATAGAGATGACAGCTCATCACAAAAAACGTATAGAGCCCGATAGTTTTCTGTGGCACTCCGTCCTGGCGGCGACCGGCCAGCCCGGTGTGTGGGGTTGATTAGTGAACGCTAAGGCGAATATCCAAAAATGTTGAAGATATTGACTTAGGAATAAATAGTCTATTGGGTGTCCGATAAAAAATCTACAGAGACTTATATATCTGTAGATTTCTTATTTTCGGAGCTAAAATACGATTAGCTTGCAAAAAGTTGGTAATTGAGCGTTGCATGAATCACAAGGCGGACGCAATTACTGCCTCTAAATATAGGCCTCTTTGATGAAGATGAAAAAAGTGCTTGGGCGGGTTTTTGTATTAATTGGGGTAACCGCGTGTCTTTTGTTTGGGCTCTATATCGCCCCGGAACAATCCAATCTGCGGACGCTTGGTCTGTTCCTTTATTTTTATATCTGCCTGGAGATCGCGTTCCAGATAGCCATCTCCAGAAGAAAGGAAAAAGAGGCCAAGCTCCGTGACAAACAAAAGGATGACGTTCAAAATAAGTAAGCGTTGAGGCAAAAATGGATTTAAAATTGATCTGACAAAAAGGAGGTTATTTTTGAAGAAAGCCGGTACAAAGAAATTATTATCCAAGACACATTGTTGCGGCTGGCTTCCCGACATCCCTGATCACAGGGATTTTCTCTACAAGAGCATAAAACCCAAAAATGTCCGCCTACCTAAAGCTGTTGATCTGCGCCGGTATTGTTCGACAGTTGAAAACCAGGGGAACCTTGGAAGCTGTACGGCTAATGCGCTGGCCGGAAACATCGAGTTTTTGGATAACATGACAGATAGTCAATACACTGACCAAAGCAGGCTATTTATCTACTATAATGAAAGGGTCATTGAGCACTCCACCGGCCAAGATGCCGGAGCCATGCTAAGGGATGGGATCAAAAGCTTGAGCAAACAAGGCGTGTGTCCCGAGTCGCTCTGGCCGTACAACATACGCCGCTTTACCGATAAACCCACGCCCAATTGCTATAAAGAGGCCAGAAAACACGTGATCCGGAGCTATCACCGCCTGCTAAGCATTAACGATATGCTTGCCTGCCTCTGCGAAGGATATCCCTTTGTTTTCGGCTTTGCCGTCTACGAAAGCTTTGAAGGGGCCCAGGTCAAAAAAACAGGCATTGTGAACATGCCGCTGAAAAATGAATCCATGATCGGCGGGCATGCGGTTTTGGCCGTGGGCCTTGACCAATCAAAAAAGAGATTTCTGGTCAGAAACTCCTGGGGGGCCGACTGGGGGATGGGCGGATACTTCACGATTCCGTTTGAATATCTTGAGACAATGGCGGACGATTTTTGGACGATAAGGAAGTGACGTGCCCGAGGCGGTAGCCCAAGGATGGTCTCCGGTGAAAATAAATATGCGGTAGATCCCAAACAGACGACGGTGTCAGCGTCATCACCGCGATATTAGTTGAGTCCCTTCGGGGAACACGCTGTCTGAGGGAGCGTAAGGCAGGCCCGATGATGTTATAAATATTTTTTATTCCTGACAAAAAGTCAGTTTATAGCATTTTTCAGGAGATAATGGTGGAACTTATTTCTCATCTGCGATAACATAAAGCACGATTTTTTTCGTATTTGGGTGGGTATTTATTAGAGGCTGAGACGTTAAAAACTCAGCCAAACTTAATAGAACGTGTTGCTGTCAACGTTGTCAGGGGGCATATGAAGACCTTTTTCCGTCGATTGATGATTGTTTCTGCGCTTTTCTTGGCGCATGGGGTCGCTCTGGCGAGCGAAGCCGATCTCAAAATTCCGGATCTTCATGAGGGGCACTTCGCCTTGTTCGGAGGATTCAGTGGTTTTCAGATTCTCCTGTATGGAGCGATGGTGATTCTTGGAACGGTGGGTCTGTCTCTCTACCAGTTCATTAAGGTCAAAAGCCTTCCCGCGCACCGATCGATGCTCGATGTGGCGGAGACGATCTATCAGACCTGCAAGACCTACCTCAAACAGCAGGTGAAGTTTTTGGTGATGTTGTTCGGGATCATCACGCTGGCCATGGGTTATTATTTCGTAGGGCTTAAGCATGAACCCGTCTCGACTTTAGGGCTGGTTCTTTTCTTTTCAGTCGTGGGTATGGCGGGCTCAACTCTTGTTGCTTGGTACGGGATCCGCATTAACACTTATGCCAATGCCAGGACCGCTTTTGCTTCTCTTCGGGGAATACCCTGGGATGTGGTCAACATCCCCATGCGCGCGGGGATTTCCGTCGGCCTTTTCTTGATCTCTGTTGAGCTTGTGATGATGGTGATCATCCTTCTTTTTGTGCCGCGTGACATTGTGGGTTACTGTTTCCTTGGCTTTGCCATCGGGGAATCGCTGGCGGCGAGTGCTCTGCGTATCGCGGGCGGTATTTTTACCAAGATCGCCGATATAGGCTCTGACCTCATGAAGATCGTTTTTCACGTCAAAGAGGATGATCCACGAAACCCGGGCGTCATTGCCGACTGCGTGGGTGACAACGCCGGCGACTCGGTGGGACCTACCGCTGATGGATTCGAGACCTACGGTGTTACCGGTGTCGCGCTTATTTCATTCATCACTCTGGCGGTGAAAGAACCTACTCTTCAGGCCAAGCTTATCGTTTGGATCTTCGCCATGCGTTTCCTGATGGATTTTATGTCAGGCGCTTCTTATTTTATCAACCAGGCCATTTCTGAGCGCAAGTACAAGGGCCTCAAAGAGTTTAATTTTGAAGAGCCCCTGGCGCGTCTGATCATGATCGCGACAGCTCTCTGTATCTCCACTTCTTACGGAATGTCGTACTTTCTCGTGGGCGATCTTCCTGATCCGACACTCTGGTGGAAGCTGGCCTCGATCATTACTTGTGGGACGTTGGCGGCATTCCTCATTCCGGAGTTTACCAAGAGCTTCACCTCTTCTCATTCTAAGCATGTCCACGAGATCGTGACAGCTTCGCGCGAGGGAGGAGCTTCGCTGACCATCCTGTCGGGCCTAGTGGCAGGTTACTTCTCAGCTTTCTGGAAAGGTATCCTCATAGCGGGCCTGATGTTCGCGGCCTACCTTATATCGGGGATGGGATTGCAACACATCATGCCTTATGCCTCGGTTTTCGCTTTTGGTCTTGTTGCCTACGGTTTTCTCTGTATGGGTCCGGTGAATATCGCGGTGGATTCCTATGGCCCGGTGACGGACAACGCGCAGTCGATATTTGAATTGGCTCAGACTGAGTCTATCCCCGGGATCGAAAAGGAGATCGAAAAGGATTTCGGTTTCAAGCCCGACTTTAAAACGGGTAAGCACTATCTGGAGGCCAACGATTCGGCGGGAAATACTTTTAAAGCTACCGCCAAACCCGTGCTTATCGGCACGGCTGTCGCGGGAGCGACGACCATGATTTTCTCGATCATTCTTCTTCTTGAGGAACACCTTCGCGCCGGGGCTATTGCCGACGCTGCGGGCAAATTCGTTCCGGAGAACATCGGGCAGATAATGTTGAATGAAAAGCTTTCGCTCACAGCGGCACCCACTTTACTCGGATTTCTCTGTGGCGGAGCGGTGATCTTTTGGTTTTGCGGAGCCTCAATTCAAGCGGTTGTCACCGGCGCTTACTCGGCTGTCGCGTACATCAAGAAGAACTTGAATCTTGATAAAAAGCAAGCTGAGCGCGAGGATTCGAACACGGTTGTTCGGATCTGTACCGAGTATGCTCAGAAGGGAATGTGGAATATTTTTCTGGGCCTTCTGGCGTTCACACTGGCATTTGCTCTCTTTGACCCGTACTTTTTTATCGCCTACCTTATCGCTATTGCCGTTTTTGGTCTGTTCCAGGCGATGTTTATGGCAAACGCGGGCGGCTCATGGGACAACGCCAAGAAACTTGTCGAGGTGGACTTGGGGGAGAAAAACACCCCTCTTCACGAAGCGACTGTTATCGGAGATACCGTAGGAGATCCTTTCAAGGACACTACGTCGGTGTCTCTTAACCCGATTATCAAATTCTCGACACTCTTTGGCATGCTTGCCGTGGAGATCGCGATCAAGATGAACCCGGCGGTAACTCGCGTCAGCGGCGGCGTCTTTTTTGTTATTGGGTTATTCTTCGTTTGGAAGTCTTTTTATGGGATGCGTATCCCAACGAAGGTTAAAGCTTAGTTGTTGATTTGGCGCTTGAAACATATTCATAAGGCTATAAGGGCATTGTTGATGAGACCTTGAAAGGGGCTCTATTAATCTATAAAATCGTGGCTGTAAGTTTTATAACCCATTAACTCCGCAAGAGTTAATGGGTTTTTTGCAAATAATTAGGCGCGTCAGATTCGTTTCTTGCCATATCTATTGATAGCAATATAGATAAATATATAGGCATCTTACCGCCCATACCACGCATCCATATCCGTTAACTGTGAAGCGCATTTAAGGCACCCGATATTGCTATATTTGATTTGCCTATTTTAAATTTTGATTTATTATGTTAAATTTTAATCAAATTGTTAGTATTTTAATAATAAGGAAATAAATATGATCTGGATGGATGAGCTTTTTAGAAAGATGACGGAGCTTGGAGCGTCGGACCTTCACTTGTCTTGTAACGTACGTCCGATGTTTCGAATCAATGGCAGTATGGGCCCAGTGCCTGGTTTTGTCGAACCGATGACACAACAGAAAATAGAAGTATACCTGAAAGAGATGACTCCGAAAAACCATTGGACTGAGTTTGAAGAAAAAAAAGATACAGATTTCAAGTACACACTGGAAGATGTCGGACGTTTTCGTATAAATTTATTCATTGATAACAATGGTTTTGGTGCGGTGTGCCGACTGGTGCCGGATAGGGTTCCTACTCCCGAGGAGCTTGGCATACCTAAGCTGGCCCTGAGCCTCTGCTACTTGACCAAAGGACTGGTCATAGTCACGGGACCTACCGGCTGTGGAAAATCCACGACACTTGCCGCCCTTATTGACCAGATTAACCGTAACCGCTCCGATCACATTATTACGATCGAGGATCCTATTGAGTTTGTGCACAAGAATATTAAGTGTCTCATTAACCAGCGTGAGGCATATGAACATACGAACGGGTTTAAGACGGCGTTGCGCGCGGCGTTGCGCGAGGATCCGGATGTGGTTCTCGTAGGGGAAATGCGTGATCTTGAAACTGTTGAAATGGCGCTTGAGACTGCGGAGACGGGTCATTTGGTCTTCACGACGCTCCATACGAACACAGCCCCGTCGGCAATTGATCGCATTATAGATCAGTTTCCTGCCAACCGCCAACCGCAGATACGTACTATGCTTGCCGCCTCCCTTAAAGGAGTGATCGCACAAACCCTATGCAAAAAACGAAACGTCCCGGGGCGCGTAGCTGCGTTTGAGGTTCTTTTCTCCAACTTTGCCATTTCCGCCCATATCCGTGAAGGAAAGACACACCAAATCCCCTCCACGATGCAGATCGGTGCCCGGCAGGGCATGCGTCAGATGAATGATTCTCTGCTTGAACATATTTTGAGCCAAACTATAGACCCTGTAGAGGCATATATGAAATGTGTGGACAAGCAGGATATGTTGAAGAAATTTGAGACTGTCGGCATAAAATTTGATCCAGAACTGATCTCGGAGGCTATTGCCTGAACCACTTTTTTGGTGCATAAATATGTAACTGTTTTATTTATTAATATTGCCATTATGTTTGCTTAAAACTTAATAAGTATATAAATTATTAAATAAGTTAAATTAGTATCCAGTAGACATAATTTATTGATTTATTACTATATTTATGGGTTATGATGTATAAATTTTGCCTTATAGGTAGTTTATCACCCACAATATGGCTATTGTCTGTTTAACATAGCTTTTTTGACACTGGCTTCCGGTAGTCCTGCATTATCTGCTTCCTGATATTCTAATTGGTGAAAAGGATTATATGATTTGATTTTATATTTGACCAATTAGATATTATAGGGTAGTATTTTTTTAATATAAACATTACTAATCTAGTGGTATTAAACGAAGGATTCTTTGTCCATGGATCATTTGGATAGGTTGGAACACCAGTCGGTTTTCATTCTGCGAGAGGCCCAGAAGAAATTCAAAAAGCTTGCTATGCTGTGGTCCATAGGAAAAGATTCTAATGTCCTCCTGTGGCTGGCGAGGAAGGCTTTTTATGGGCACGTGCCCATTCCTTTGGTTCACATCGATACCAGCTTTAAGATTCCGGAGATGATCGAGTTTCGTGACCGCTATGCTAAGGAGTGGGGACTCAACCTGATTGTTGGGCAGAACAAGAAGGCGCTTGAGGAAGGTATGAATTTTTCCAACGGGCGCATCAATTGTTGTACCGCGCTTAAGACCAATGGGCTTCAGCAGATCATGGAGCAGTATGATTATAAAGGGCTGATCCTGGGAATCCGCCGTGACGAGGAATCCACTCGGGCTAAAGAGCGCTATTTTTCACCGCGCGACAAAAATTTTGAATGGGATTTTAAGGATCAACCTCCGGAGCTTTGGGACCAGTTCAAGACCAATTTTGACGAAAATACGCATATCCGTATTCATCCGCTCTTGCATTGGACGGAGGTCAATGTGTGGGAGTATATCCAGCGCGAGAAAATACCGGTGGTAAGCCTGTATTTTTCTAAAAACGGCAAGCGTTACCGCAGTCTGGGTTGTGCGCCATGTACCAATCCGATTGAATCACCCGCTTCGAATGTCGCGGAGATTATCGCGGAGCTAAAGCTAAACAAAACCTCGGAGCGCGCAGGCCGGGCGCAGGACCAGGAAGATACCTATGCGATGCAGAAGCTAAGAGCGAAGGGGTATATGTAATGACAATTTCGGCTCAAATACCCGTATCAACGGAAACACTTAAGTTTGTCATGGTGGGCCATGTCGATCACGGAAAATCGACGCTGGTGGGAAGATTGCTGCACGAGACGGGTTTTATTCCTGAGTCGAAGATCAGCCATGTTAAAAAGGTATGCGAAGACCAGGGGAAGGGTTTTGAGTTTGCTTTTCTTCTGGACGCGTTGGAAGAGGAGCGTGATCAGGGAATCACCATTGATGTTTCCCAGATGTTTTTTAAGACAGCCAAGAGAAATTATGTGGTGATTGACGCTCCGGGACACAAGGAATTCCTGAAAAACATGATCTCCGGCGCGTCAAACGCTGACGTCGCATTTCTCATGATCGACGCGGAGGAAGGTATCCAGGAGCAGACCAAACGCCATGCGTACATCCTCTCGCTTTTGGGCATCAAACAAATCGCCGTGGTCATGAACAAAATGGATTTGGTGAACTATTCCGAAGAGGTCTTCCGCAGAATGGTAGCCACCTACACAACTTATCTTAAAACAATTAACGTCACGCCTCGGACGTTCATTCCGATTTCGGCTTATCACGGCGATAATGTTGTGCAAAAAAGCCCGAAGATGCCCTGGTATCAGGGTGAGACGATACTGGGAATTCTTGAGAATTTTTCCACCAGTGATGACCGCTCGAAAACGCCGCTTCGTTTTCCGGTGCAGGATGTTTACAAGTTTGATAAACGCCGCATTATCGCGGGACGCGTTGAATCGGGGAGGGTGTCGGTGGGGGACGAGATTATTTTTCTGCCGTCGGGTAAATCCACGCGTGTTAAGACCATAGAAAAATGGAACGCGCCGATGCCTCAAACGGCCGTGGCAGGTGAGTCTATCGGGCTGACCATGGAAGATCAGATTTTTGTCGAGCGCGGTGAGATAGGATGCCACGTTTTTGACAAACCCTATGTTTCCCAGAGTTTTCAGGCCAATATTTTCTGGATGGGCAACAAGCATCTGGAAAAAGGCGGCAAGTACATTCTCAAGATTGCCACGCAGGAGGTTGAATGCGTGGTTGACGCGATTCTAAAAGTGATCAACTCCTCAACGCTGGAGGAAATATCGGCCAATTCCCGCGAGGTGGCCAAGAATGAGGTGGCCGAAATGATCCTGACGACAAAAAAGCCGGTGGCTTTTGATACTTTTGATCAGATTGCGGAGACCGGCAGGCTGGTGCTGGTCAGCGATCATGACGTGCGCGGGGGCGGTATTATTCTGAAAACGGTGCAATATGCCAGCGCGATTTAAGGAAATGGAGTCTAAGTCTGCGCAGGAGGTGGTTGCTTGGGCTATCCACGAATTTCATCCCGCGTTGTCTTTGGCTTCTTCTTTTGGCGCGGAGGACGTGGTGCTCATCGACATGCTTGCCAAAACCGGGACAAAAGCGCGGATCTTTACGCTGGATACCGGACGGCTTAATGAAGAAACCTATGAGGTGATGGACCGTATCCGTTCCAAGTACGCGGTGGATATTGAATCGTATTTCCCTGACCGCCAGAAAGTGGAAGCGCTTGAACGCCAGAAGGGTTTTTTTTCATTTCGCGAGTCGATCGAGAATCGCAAAGAATGCTGTAATATCCGCAAAGTGGAACCGTTTGAGCGCGCATTGTTCGGTTTGAAAGCATGGATGACCGGCCTTCGGCGTGAGCAGTCGGTTGCGCGCATGGAAGTGCAGAAGGTCCAAGCCGACGCGGAACATGCAGGCTTATTTAAAATAAGCCCACTGGCTGACTGGTCCGAACGGCAGGTATGGGATTATATCAAGGCTAATCATGTGCCGTACAACGGGCTTCATGATGGCGGATATCCTTCAATAGGTTGTGCG
>CAZAPB010000036.1:8870-11407 GCA_964486835.1 uncultured Planctomycetia bacterium | reverse complement strand
GGCTTGTCAAAACTTTCACCGGTACACCCTCAAAAGATAAATAAAACGCCAGGTCAGAGAGCATCAGGCTTGTTGCCGACTCATCCGGATAAAAAAACCGGTTGATGAAAACGATCTTCTTCATCTTTTTCTCTCAATAAAATAATCCCCGACTACCAAGACATCCATCTTCGTACGAAGGAAACATTCGACTGCCTCCTGCGGTCCGCAAACAACAGGCTCATTTTCATTAAATGATGTGTTCAAGATAACCGGCACACCGGTGATCTCTTCAAAGCTCCTTATCAACTGATAATACCGCTGGTTCTGCGCAAACGCTACTGTCTGCAATCTTCCTGAACCGTTGACATGGGTCACCGCGGGAATCTCTTTTCTTTTTTCCTCTCGAACCTGATAGACCTGAAGCATAAACGGCACATCATAATCAGTCTGGAACCAGTCCGCTGTTTTCTCCCTCAAGATCGCCGGAGCGAAGGGCCTGAATGACTCGCGGCGCTTGATCTTTAAATTGAGGATCTCCTTCATATCTGGTCTACGCGGGTCGCATACAATACTACGGTTACCAAGCGCGCGAGGGCCCCACTCCATACGTCCTTGAAACCACCCCACGACCTTGCCGTCCGCCATCCGTTCGGCAGTTTTGCGGCAAAGAAACTTAACATCCTCGATCTTTTCAACACAACAACCTTCTTTGGCAAAATCATCGGCCTTTTGGCCAAGAACCGCTCGTATCTGGTCATCGCTGTACTCCGGGCCCCAGTAAGCATGGTCCATGTGAAAACCCCGCGGTTTCTTCAATACCTGATTCCATACATAAAAAGCCGCCCCGACTGCCCCGCCCGCATCCCCCGCCGCGGACTGAATATAAATCTCCGTGAATGGCGTTTGTTCAAAAATCTTCCCGTTAGCCACACTGTTCATCGCACAACCACCCGCCAACGCAAGATTGGGTATTTTTGTCTGCAAATAGATATGATTAAGAATATGAAAGAACGCTTCCTCATACATCGCCTGAAGTGAGCAAGCGATATCCTTATGCGTTTGATTGATAGTCTCATCTTTTTTCCGGGGAGGGCCCAAAAGCACCGCCAACCTGTCCGTGAAAACACGCCCGATCTTGGGTTCCCCATCCCACCACATCATCGAAACACCTTCCGTATGATGGTTGAAATATTCCAGACTCAACTCAAATCGACCAGCCGGCAACAACTTCACTAAACGTCTCATTTGCGCCATATAAACAGGTTTTCCATACGGAGCAAGACCCATCACCTTGTATTCATCGCCATAGTTAAAAAACCCCAGATACTGTGTCAGTGCTAAATAAAAAAGACCCAGAGAATGCGGGAAATTAATCTCATCCTTTTTCTCGATGGTCCGGTCCCGCCCGAGGCCCCACATCATACTGACAAAATCACCAAAACCGTCAACCGAGACACAAGCCGCCTCGGAAAACGGGCAGACAAAGAATGCGCTCGCCAGATGCGCACGGTGGTGCTCAACGTTGTGCACCGCAGCCTTTACGGATGAGACATTTTCTCCAAGCGCTTGAGCAAGCGTATAACTAATACTTTTGATCCTTCCGGCGTTCTGCAAACGGGCACCAATAGAGGTGAGGCTTGGGCCTCGAGTAATCGCATAAATGATTTTTTTGTCAAAATTCGCAAAAGGATCGCGGTTGACTGCAATATGATCAACCTCGGAAACAGAAATACCGCCGGCCTTCAGGCAATATTTGATCGCCTCACTCGGGAAACCCGCCCAATGCTTGATGCGGCGAAACCGCTCTTCTTCCGCCGCGGCGACAAGCTGGCCATCCCTCACCAAGCATGCGGCAGAATCACCATGATAAGCATTGATTCCAAGAATGATCATTTTCTG
This sequence comes from uncultured Planctomycetia bacterium, assembly GCA_964486835.1. GTDB lineage: Bacteria > Omnitrophota > Gorgyraeia > 2-02-FULL-51-18 > 2-02-FULL-51-18 > CAMDWQ01. The sequence continues at coordinate 9,526 of CAZAPB010000036.1, read as the reverse complement.
CTCTAAACGCCTTTCTTAATCGATTCTATGTAAACACCGTTGGCTATTGATACAAGCCCCGGAAGAACTTTTGATAATTTTTTTAAAAATTCAGACGCGTTGACCGCTATTTTAGCTATGGGCGGCATCAGGTTAATATCCGATCTTTGAAGACCTAAACCAAAGAAACAGTCGATCAAAACGCGCGAATCGCCTACGACCGAAGTAAACGTTTTCTTTAGATCATTCAATCCCCAATACCTGACTTCAAAATCTTTTACCTGCCGAAAACCTCTCCTGAGTTGGTGATAAAAACAGCGAATACCCGATCGATTAGGCATTTGCACTAAGCATTTACCCCCGGGCTTCAACACGCGTGATATCTCAGAAAGAACCGTTCTGGCGTTCTCAACGCTTAGATGTTGTATTACGCTATAAGAAAAAACAACGTCAAAGCTGTTATCAGCAAACGGTAAAAACCTCCCGTCGCCTACGACATATTCGACCGGTAACCGCATTTTAGTCGCGATCCTCATATCTAAAAGACGCGCTCCATTACCCGGGGGAAGCGAGATAGAGGGAAATGGGTAATATTTTAGTTTGCCGGTTGCTTTTTTATAGGCAATTCCATTGGTTGCTGCCAGCAAGAAAGACACGACCGGATCAATATCGCACTC
>CAZAPB010000036.1:0-8860 GCA_964486835.1 uncultured Planctomycetia bacterium | reverse complement strand
CCGCTCTGCACCTTGACGAGCTCCAGTTTTTCCTGCTCCGTTATACCGAGGGACTCTAAGTAAAGATCAGGCGCCCGATGGTCGACCATAAGCCCACTAGCCCGCCTAATAGAACCTTCCATCACGCCGATCGTTTGCTCGGCTTCTTCGAGTAGCATCACGGGGACGTTCCCCGCGACCGGGCAATCCCTGCCAATCGCCGAAAGCAATCGACTGCCATCCAATTTCAACGGCAATTTGCTTCTAGAACAAACAAGTCTTTCTAATAACCAAGGCGATATTACCATTATGCACTAAGGCCCTTATCCAATGTCCTGTTAAGAGCTAGCTGTTTTTCTCTGAACAAATTTTAACTCCTACGGTTGATTTCCCTGATATACACATCACCCTTGAAATTTTGAAATCTGTCGTATTTTTAGGAGTTTTTACAGCCGGACGGGTCCTGCGTTCACGCAAAGGCTCTGTCATTTCGCGGATAAAATCGTCGCCGCCGCCTCCTTTGTTCTGGAGAATCCCGTATAGATCTCCGGGCTTGGCTTTATCCTCAAAATTTATTCCACACAACACCATCCCTGTCTCAGCGGCCGGCGACGATCGGTCGACAAAAAGCTTATCCGGCTCAGAGTCATCCCGCTTGTAAACCCAGTAAAGATCCGCCAGTGTCAGAAATCGCGTTTCGCTACCATTCCCTTTTATGTTTAACCACGCTGTTTTCTGAGATTTTACCGGAAGTAAAAGTGACGTGGCCATCATAAAATCCCCGCGAAAATTATTTGACTCGACCAGTGGTTTTGTAATAGAAGTTTTGCATGAAAAACGCGTTGCGTCTAAGAAAAGACCTCCCGAATCCTCTAGCGCGATAACAGTAGAGACGTCATCATTGCTTAGCTCATGATATACGCTTCTTGATATCAACCGCGCTCCCCTGCTAACTGAATAAAACCTCTCAGAAGAGCCTGTAGCACCGCATAATATAGAAATACGCCCCGGCACGGCCAGTCCCGCTCTGAGCTTCTCCCCGCCTATCACACGTATCCATTCCTTGGTGTCAACGCCCCCCTGAAAATTCTCTATTTGAACATTGGAATTTTCTATGCCCTTCACTAGGAAGCCCGCGGCAGGTTTGCTTGTACCGCTCTGGCCAGAAACAATCAGCTGGTTTACACATATTTGGCCACCAGACTGATCTGCATTATCAACCACGATTCCATTAGCGCCGCCTGCTTTTATCATCAGGTCTTTGATGACCGCTCGGCTGGGACCTGTAAATCGTAGAACCAGCCCCAACGGTTCGCCCTCCCACTCCAGAACGGTAGCTGTCTCAGCAGCCCCATCTCCTATGAGCTGTATCTGAGAATTGGGCGGTACAATCAACGTATGGTTGATTTTATAAATACCTTTAGCAAAGTGTACCACGGCAAGGCCTTCGGAAAATTTGGCGGCGTAATCGATCGTTCTCTGGATCATCCTGGTATCCGCTCCAACTGGAACCTCAAAAACCTTGCGATTATTTATACGCGGACTCGAAGGAGCTTCCACCAGAAAATCCTCTTTCTCATCGAGTGGCATTACGCCATCGTCAATGCTAAGCACCCTGCCACCGCGAGCATATTTAATAGGCTCTTTAGACGTATAAACATTCCCGATTAAAACTTGATCACCCCAAGTCAACTCCAACTGGGGGCCCGAATAATTGTTATTACCTTTGATCACATTATCTGCAACTAAATATGGCCCTCCGTTTCCCAGCCGTATTGAAGAAGCTTGCGCTTCGCTAACGATGCGATTACCTGTAATGGAGGTTGGGGACCCCCAGGAATGCCCCCCCGAGAAATCGATAAAACAAGCCGATCCGACGGAGACATTATCGACAAACGAAAAAATCATAAGATTATCGGTTTTAATATCCGCTTTTTTAGAACGCACAAAAAAGTTCTGATATGCGTGAAAATTTCCCGCGCCATTAGCCATCCCATAGCCGCAGTCCTCAAAGCGGCTATTCCAAACCCAGATGTTCAAAGAGTTAAAATTTGTCGTACAAACCCCGTGTTCATGGCATCGGATAAATTGACATCGCAAAACCGCGTTCTCCGCTTGGCCTTGTTCGCCCACGCCTAATAACAGGCCGGTAGCGGCGTCCTTAAAAACCATATCAGAAGTTTCGTTGTACGTGGAAAAACCAGGCCCGTAAGCCAGGCAAATTCCGGCTTTACCAGCCCCGTCCAAGGTCAGGCGACCGATCTTGGAGTACCAGACGCTGTATTGGAGCATTATTTCGCCGGGTTTACCGTCCCACCGTATTACGGTATTAGAAGGGTCTTCTCCGATCACAGAAACTCCCATATACTCAAAGTGGGCGTTTCTTGAAGTGGTTAAGGTTTTAGTTACCCGGTAAATCCCAGTAGGGACGTAAAGTACGCAAAAATCCTTGTGAAGCCGCAGATCGTCCAAACCTTTTTGGATCGGCAGAGTATCATCGGCAATGCCATCCCCAACCGCGCCGTAATAAGTTTTTACATTACGCCAGCTGGCGAAAGGCCCCGAGAATCCGTCAGTTTGCCTGCTTTCTGATGCCGCGCAGCCATCCGCGACAGCCATGCTAAAACATACGTCTAACACCAGAAAAAGAAATAGAATGATCTTATTCAAGGGGAATTTCTTCTTTTTATTAGCTTCTCGCAGATGTCGACAAAATCGACCGCAACATCGCTCCAGTCCCTGGGTTGATATTTTTCGTAGACTTGTTGTGCGACCAACGCCAGTTTACCTCTATTTTCATCACACCAATATAGACGACGCAAGAAAGCGTCGGGGTCACGGATCGGCAATATCCACCCTGTTTCGTCCTCCCTTACAAGGTCCGGCCCTGAACAGTTGGTTGTCGTTAATATCGGCAGTCCGGAAGCCATAGCTTGTGCCAAAACAGCCGGACAACCATCCTCAATGGTAGGGAAAATAAACAGGTCGGCGGCGTTATAATATGCGGGTAATTGAAATTCAGGTTTTCTTGAAATGAATTGGACCTCATGGCGGCCCTTCAGCCTTAAGGGTTTCTTCATTTCTTCCGGGGTATCTCCAACAAACCGGAAAGAAAATCTTTTCCCTGCTTTAGCGGCTATGCTAAAAAAATCAAGAGCGCCCTTACGGTAGGACATTGTTCCAACCATCAATACGCGTAACGGCGCGCCGGATAAAATTCTGGCGATGCGTTCGTCGACGATCTCTTTTGCCGGCCTAAAATCGCCCAACTCAGCCCCTAGCGGCAGACAAATCAGCTTTCGTTCGTCCGTTCCTTGTTGAATAAATGAATTCATGCAGAAACTTGAAAGCACCATGATCACATTGGCCAATTGATATTCTCTTAATTCTCTCTCGACCATCCATGGACTTGGCCTGTCAAGATTCGTATGCGCTCTTTCTGACTCTTCCTTCAAAAGGACGTCCTGAAAACAAATATGCGCCGAAGCTCTCACCAAAAGATGTGCGGCGCCATTTAAATCTTTACTCCTGAGAATCTCCTCGCCCACGCCGCTGAATACATGAATGACGTCCCAATCCTCCGCGACAAGCTTGGAAAGAGCCCAACGTGAAAATATCCGATGCAGGAAAGGTTCCGCTCTCTTTTCCAAATTTAAAAAAAATATTTTATGCACCAACCTCTGTATTATTCCGTGTATCCAAAAACTCCTGACATTTACCGGATCAATACCAAACTTTTTTACCGCCCATTTAGGATAATTGGTAAAAAGAACGACGCGGTGCCCCTGCCTGATAAGACTCTTGGCGAGATTAAACGCATAGAAACGTCCGTGAACGACAATGGCTATCTTTATTTTTTTTTCATCCATCTTTTTTAACTTCTCCGTTATAGCGCTCTCGATCACAGATTTTTAAAACGAAAAGCGACGTTCTTCCAACCCTTCCAAAGCTCATGTGACACCACCCTTTCCATCGATGATCTCCCGGTATAATCTGGCCATCTGATCGGAAACCACATCCCAACTGTAAGCCTCTTTTGCCGCCGCCCGGGCACGCTCCCCCATTTGGCGCGAAGCGTTCTCATCAGCGAAAATTGCCCGGACCGCCCGCCCCAGGTCTTCGGCGCTTCCATCAGTAAGAATGCCTCCCGCCGATTCACGCACTAGATTTGATATCCCCACCTCAGGCGTCAAGATCACCGGGCAGCCGCAAAGCATGGCCTCAACAGCGGCGTTTCCAAAATTTTCAGAGTACGAAGGCAGGGCAAAGCATCTGGCGTTCTTAAGAAGAGTAAACTTATCATTTTTATAAACTGGGCCCGTGAATACAACCCGGTCAGATAGGCCCTCGCGCCGAATAATATTCTCTATCTTGGAACGATACCGATCTTCATCATTGCCCGCGATCACCAAACGCACACCGTCCGGAAAAAACTTAACCGCTTCCACCAGTTTTTCAAGACCCTTTTTCCAATTGAGACGTCCCAAAAAAAGAACATAAGGCAAGCCTGACGCCATCGCCTCTTGAACCGGCGCTGACAGACCCGATAGCGGCTCTACACCTTCCTCCGGGGAATCCACTCCATTAGGCACGACCACTAATCGCGCTAGACGAAAACCGAATTTCAAAAGCTCCGATCTTTCTATCTGACTCGTCAAATGAACAACCGAGGCGCGCTCAAGATTGTTTTTTTCTATGAATCGGATCCAAACGCTTTTTTTTAGCACACTTTTGCGGCGGATAAGATCTAAGACAAGCATGCCCTTGGGTGACACGACGTAAGGGATGCTTAACCGGGCGGCGCATCTGGCAGATTCCCACGTCGGCCACTGAAAAACTGAGTGATTATGAATAATATCAAAATTCCGCATTGTCTCTCGAATGGCCTTCTTCATGGAAGGAGAGTAATAGATTCTTCTCAAAAATGAAGATGAGAAATATTGGATCTTTACCCCATCAAGAGTCTGCGGGCTCATGAGCGGCACAGGTGAATTGAAGGGTCCGTCTACGCTCGTCGTAAACACATGAACGTCATGCCCGCCCCTGACAAGGGCCCGGCAAAGCCCGTGGACCGAATAAATAGGGCCACCATAACGAACCGCCGGCAGATAAGTAGGTGTTACGTGGAGGATCTTCATTCGGCGCCCCGTTTTGTTAAAACAAATTTTTTACCTTTGAGATCGCCCGCTAGGTATTTGTGAATTAAATAACAGAATAAGACAGCCGCGGCCACGGTCGAAGTCACTTCCACTAACGACCCTCCTGCCTGGATAAAGCCGAGCGCGGGAAGGAACCAAAGAGCGAAGCCTTGCCAGTCTCCCCGCGCCAGATTTTGCGCCGCCCGGTAGTCAAAATACCTGATAACAGTTCCCAAGAGCATGAACCCAAAGATCACGCATGGAGTCCCAAAATTGATATAGAACTCCATCACTTGGCCGACTCCAATGCTTGTTCCTTCAGCAAAGGTCTCATTCGTATATTTGGTCACGATGCCCGGACTACCCGCAAAAACCGTTTTGCCGGGCCATAGGATGCGAGGCACTAGCGCCAGCACAGAATCCCACAGAGTTCCTCCTCTTGCGTATAGGTTTGGATTATCATGCAGGTAAACAATACATTTACCTACAAGGCAATTTTGATTCAATCTTCCGTCAATTCGTTTCAGATGATCCTCCCGTTGAAGATCTAAGAATTCAAAATTCGACAACGTAGAAAACACCCGCCCGATTCGCGCCGAAGCAGATTGGCGATCATACCAAACTGCCTCACGCAATTCGTTTCTATCTCGAAAATACGTCACACAAAGAGATAGCCCCAAATACACCCCGACAATAACACCGCCGATAACCAGCCAACGCGGTTTAAAGAACGCCGCGATAAAAAAAAGTATGGACATCAACGCGACAACACCAAAACCAAGGAATCCGCTATTGAAAGAAGTAAAAAATGGAAAGATCAGCGCCAAGAACGTCCAGGCAATTAATTTGTATATCTTTTTCTCATTCCATGCCTTCCATGAAAATATACATAGGGATGTGATTAGAAGATACCAGCCTGACTGCGCAAAGGTTGAAAAACTGGGAATCCTTCCCAGGATGGGGCCCATTAATAGATAAAAAATAAGCCCTATTTGCAGATAACGGAACGGGAGCCTGGGGCTGGACTTAACCAGATGGCAATCTTCCCTGCGCAAAAAATACGTGATCATAAAACCTCCAATCACTGTACTGCCAAAAGCAAAAGCGGCCATGCCATATAGCGTTTGCTCAAAACCCAAATAGGTAAAATTGTAATCATCTGTGGAGTACCAGGGCAACGCATAGATCAGCGCGCCAAAATAATGGTTCATTGCTAGGTTGAATGTGTAAGCCAGCGGCATCCCAACGCTGGGAATTTTCCTCTGAAAATTAACTATAAGCATATAGCCAACTATAGCCGCGTAGATCCATAGCCACTCGATTAAATGGTCCTGATACATCATATTTCAACACTCTCCTTAGAGAACTTAGCGCCCAGCATAGAACCTAAGCGATCCCTATAAGTATGATGGCCGGCGGTGATGAGTTGATGCGCGGACACCGCCAAATATTCGCGCTCCTTTGGATTCGATAGTAAATACTCCACTTTTGATCTCATCTCATCGGCAGTTTTAAAATAATGGGCCGCTTTGCCCTCCTGGCCAAAAATCTCGCGATGTTCCACCGTATCTTCCATGAGTGGACACCCGCCAACAGCGGGAATTTCGAAAGTTCTCATACAATTATCATCCCGGTTGCAGCGCCGGACAAGACATATGGCTACTTTGGCCGCAGCCGTAACTTTACCGGCCATTTCCACGTCAGCCCGGCCTTGGGTAACGTTGCGGGTCGCCGCGTATCGCTCCCAATAGGAGCCGTACAAACCAACCTTAATTCCTTTTTTGACAAGCACGTCAATATACGGTACTCGGTCGCGATCGGCCCCTCCGACGAAAACAGCATCCCAAATCTTGACACTTTTTTTTGCCTGATCATCATAAGGATGATACAAATATGGATCGTAAGCAAAAGGTAGATACTCTACTTTAGGAGCACCGGCTTTTAAAAGATCACTAATATTGGCTCTGCGCACAGAATAGACCGTATCGTAAGAGGGCAGAGCTCGAATGAACCATGGGCTTTGATGAGCTGGGTTCCAAGGATCATCAGTTAAATAGTTAACGACCCGAATTCCTTCCCGGACGATGGCCCCCAACGCAGATGCTTCTAACGGCGCCAAACCTGTCGAAATCAAGATATTAGGACGCCACCGGCGGCAAATCTCCACGGCTTTTCGTCCAAATTCAGCTAATCCACTAGGGCGGTGCCCTCGCAGATGCCAGTTGACTGCGCGTACAAGGGCAGGGGCCCGCATCGCCTCTTTGGATTCAAGCATCTCCACCTTTATCCCCATCTCCATAGCCGCCCTCTCAAGACTGCCGCCAATATTTGATCCGCCTCTATTGCCCACGATCAAAAGTTTCATCGCGCTTTCTTAGCCACCTTGTATAATATTTTGTAGGCTGAAAAAAATAACCCTACCGGCAAACAAAGACCTAGAAATGTTACACTGCCGTATAGTGCCGCCAACCAATGACGCGTGGATGACTTAGCCCCGGTGTCGCGAAGCATACTGCCGGGTTTCATGCCCAAGCAGATACCCGCCGCGAATTTCCATGATTGAACGCGTCTGTACTCGAATATCCAGAAAGGGTAGGTAAAAAAATATATCTGCGAAAAAATATTTCGCAAAAACCTTTGCTTATCTCCATTATCCAGATACGGATTGATAGCATCAAAAACAACTCTCCCCAGATCGTTCAGCGGTAGTTTTCTCTCTATTAGCGGACAGGGTCGAATAGGCGCTTTAGCGCAATAGCTATCCACCATCTCTCCTTCGATCGTTATGCCCGCTCTAATCATGGGTTCGCTGATACCCACCAGCGGTTTTCCACTGGCAATGATTCTGCATCCCAGGTACATCTGGTACATTTCACTTCCATCCCACCGGCCTGTAGCAAAAGCCTTGGCTGAAGATGTCTCCAAAATGATGCCACTCACAAAACTAAAGTTCCGAAAATTTGAAGCAGCGACTGTCGGCCCAGAGCCCAGGTTCCCTGTTCGGGTAATTCTTCGATAATCATGCCCATCAGAATAACCACGATAGTTTGAGATCGCCACGCCTGTGTTGCCCATCTCTTGAAGGAGCCTGTGCAGATCCCGTAAAGAGTTCTCTGAAAAAAGAGCATCGTCGTTGCCCATAAGAAAACAAAAACGGCCGCTGGCTAACTCAATAGCCGATCTTAAATTGGCGTCATACCGCCCGTTGCTTGAACGTTTTTGATAAACAAACGACAAGCCGGAAGCCTTTAACGAACTCATCAGCTCACTTTCTCGCCCATCCGTCGACTGGTCGTCAGAAATGCATATTTCTATATCCCTGAATGTCTGCTCATAGATCGAGCTCAGCGCCTTAAGAAAAAAAGAGGTGCGGTTGTACTGGGGCACACAAATAGAAAAAAAGGGGGATGGATTCTTAATGTAACTGCTCCTCATGGGTCGCGCACGACCAAGTCATGCCCTTTCTTCCTTGTGAATATATCGAGCTCCCTATGTGTATATCGATCAAAAGGATGCTTACTCATAACACTCATAATAATTTCGCGGGCTTTTCTGTTATGGATTTCAATATATAGGCTTCGGATCCTTCTCAGCCAAGAATCACAATCATCTAGAAATAACTGTTCTTCTGCCCCTTCAATATCACATTTAAAAATATCGATGATCCGGAATGAGGTCATTTCAAGAAGATGGTTAGGGGAATAACCAACACAATCATGATCCCGCCCCAAGGTGGATTGCAC
>CAZAPB010000035.1:0-11514 GCA_964486835.1 uncultured Planctomycetia bacterium | reverse complement strand
TTCGTGGCATCCACCACGTTGGATATCGCCCGGGTATCGACCAGATCCAATAATCTTTGGGTCTGGCTGTCCGAAGGCTTCACCGTCACATTCTGGATAAGGCGGCCGGTGTAGAGCGGGCAGGCTTTTTTTTCTTCCACTTTGATCTCAAACGCTTTGGTCTTCTTGGCAATGGTTTCTTTGATGGAGTAATTTTTCGGGGCCGAAACCTTTTTTCCGGTCAGCGCCGAGACTTCATGCGCCAGCCCTAGGATAGAGAGGCAATCAGGGCGATTCGTCGTGACTTCGATCTCGATCACATCCTCGCCCAGCTTATTTTCAATGGCTTCAACCTTGCTCCCGGACATCGTGAGTTGATGCCCAAGCTTATCCGCTGACAGCGAAACCGGGATGTAATTTTTAAGCCAGACGAGAGGAAGCTTCACGATTTTATTTCTTCTATATTGCTAGGTAAAAAGGATTTCAAATATTTCTGTGTCCACGGCTCAATTTTAAAATTGGGGTATTTTTTCAAAAACTGATCAAGCTCCTTTTGGCCTTCTGAAGTATCCATACGATCAAAACCGATCACTAAAGCCCGGGCATCGTCGGCCCAGATGCTATCAGGATTCGAATCCGCCAGAATAGTCAGCTTAGATTTCCACTTAGGAATATTAGATGTAAATGTATTTTTCAAAGCTGTATGTTTGAGCTTGGATTGTAACGATTCATAAGCCTGGTGCACCATATCCATCCCGATTCGTTTGAATTGTTGCTCGACCGAATCTTGCATTCTGCACCCAAAAATAAGAGTAGAAAGGGCCAAACCCATGAATATTTTCCGCACGATTTTTTTCTCCATTCCGGTTATCGTCCCCACCAGTTAGAACTGCCTCAAAAACCGAAGATCGTTCTCAAAAAAGAGGCGGATGTCCTCAACGCCGTATTTGAGCATCGCCAACCTCTCGACTCCCATGCCGAAAGCGAATCCCGTATATTTTTCAGAGTCTATCTTGGCCGACCGGAGAACATGCGGGTGAACCATCCCGGCGCCGAGCACCTCAAGCCATGAATTGCGCTTGTCGGACCAGATGTCTATCTCGGCACTGGGTTCGGTAAAAGGAAAAAAGTGGGGACGAAACTGAAGCTTGGTCCCTGTTCCAAAAAATTTTTGCGCGAACGCGAAAAGAACGCCTTTTAAATGCGCAAAGCTGACATTCTCATCAACCATGAGACCCTCGATCTGATGGAACATGAACGAATGGGTCGCGTCGGTGGCGTCTGGCCGGTAGACCTTGCCGGGAGCAATGATCTTAAGCGGGGGCTTAGTCTTTTCCATCACGCGCACCTGCACCGGAGACGTTTGGCTGCGAAGCAGTTTGCCGTTATCCAGGTAGAAAGTGTCAAAACTATCGCGGGCCGGGTGATTGAGCGGAATATTCAGCGCCTCAAAATTGTAATACTCAGTCTCAACCTCAGGCCCCTCGACAAGCGAGAACCCAAGCTCGCGGAAGATCGCGACAATATCCATCGTCACCTGAGTGAGCGGATGAAGTGTGCCGGGCGCATAAAAAGTCCCGGGCATAGAGGTATCGTTCTTTTTACGCGCAGGTCCGCCAGAAGCGCTTAAGGTCTTTTCCTTTTCGGAGAAAAGAGATTCGATGACTTTCTTGACTCGGTTAAGTTCCTGGCCGGCCTCACGTTTACGTTCAGCGGGTACTTCGGACATACGCGCGGAAATAAGAGCAAGGCTACCCTTGCGGCCAAGGTATTTGATCTTAGCTTCTTCAAATGTCTTGGCATCTACCAACGCCGATATCTCGGCGCCGGCGTCTTGTTCGAGTTTTTTTAGATCTTCGATCATGAGTTCTCTAAACAGCGAACACCAGGGCAAGCCAAGCTTGCCTGGTGTTCAACGTTTCTTTAGCAGTTTTAAGCTTTGGCGATCTTGCAAATCTCAGCGAACACTTTCTGCTCGCTGTGAGCCAGATCCGCCAGGATCTTGCGGTCGATCTCGATCTTGGATTTCTTCAGCCCGCCGATAAGACGGCTGTAAGTAAGACCGTTCTCCACCGCGCCTGCGGAAATCCTTGTGATCCATAGCTTGCGAATCACAGACTTCGAATCTCTGCGATCGCGTGTAGCGAATGCCATCGCCCGCTGTACGGTCTCGCGCGCTGTACGGTAAAGCTTACGGCGTCCGCCGACAAAACCTTTCGCGCGTTTTAAAAATCTCCGGCGCCGCGCGCGGCCTGCCGGGACTGTTTTTGCTTTAGGCATACGGCAACAATCTCCTTATTTGCTTATTGAAAGTCTTATCCACAAAGTTGCTACCTCTAAGGTGGCGCTTGCGTTTGGACGACTTATGGTTTAGAAGATGCCTTTTACCTGCGCGCTTCTTCTTGAATTTTCCGCTCTTGGTTTTCCGCAAGCGTTTTTGAACCGACCGGTTCGTTTTTAATTTTGGCATTGCTTTACTTTCTGTTTTCCATCCTTATGGACTGGTTTGATTATTTAGGCATGACGATCATTGTGATCATCTTGCCTTCCAGGAGCGGCGCTTTTTCAACTTCACCCAGCGGGGCGATGTCATTGGCTAACCTCTCCAAAACTTTTCTTCCCTTATCGACGTAGTTCATCTCGCGACCGCGGAACATCATTGTGATCTTGGCCTTGTCGCCTTCCTTAAGGAATCGCTCGATGCTGTGAAGCTTCACCTGGTAATCATTCTCCTCGATAAAGGGATGATACTTCACTTCCTTCAAGTGAATAACCTTCTGCTTCTTGCGGGCCTCTTTTTCTTTCTTTTCCTGGTCATACTTAAACTTACTGAAATCCATGATGCGGCAGACCGGCGGTACGGCCTGTGCCGCTACTTCCACAAGGTCCAGCTCCGCCTCTCGCGACAGCCTCAGTGCTTCTTGGATCGCGACAACTCCTGCCGGGTTACCGTCCTGGTCAATCAGTCTTATCTGAGGAACCCGGATCCCGTCATTAATGCGTGTTGTATTCTTTGCGATGAAACGCCTCCTTCGTTTGAGAGCGGGCGAGGATCAAACCTTCGCTTTAAGCTCTTCTGTTGTCCTTTTAAGAAAATCATCAAGCGCTATCGCGCCCAAATCACCCTGCGACCGCGTCCGCACAGCAACCGTGCCGGCCTGGATCTCTTTGTCGCCCAGCACGATCATGTACGGGATCTTTTCCGTCTGCGCCTTACGTATTCGCGCGCCCAGCGTCTCAGACGGCTCCTGCACCTCGACTCGCAATCCCGCGCCAGTCAATCTCGAGAATATCTGTTCCGTATATGCCATATGCGCGTCGTTGACCGGTATCAGGCTCACCTGCATTGGAGACAACCACAGCGGCAACGCGCCGCCGTAATGCTCCAAAAGCGTACCCATAAAACGCTCAACACTGCCCAGGATCGCGCGGTGCAACATTACGGGCCTGTGCTTATTCCCATCAGACCCTGTATATTCTAGATCAAAACGCTCCGGAAGTGCAAAATCACATTGTATCGTACTGCACTGCCAGGAACGGCCCAGCGCGTCCTTAATCTTGATATCAATCTTAGGCCCGTAGAAAGCTCCCTCACCTTCGCATATTTTATAATCGACTTTTTTCAAATCCAACGCCCCTTTTAGCGCCGCGGTCGCTTTTTCCCATATCTCATCAGTACCGATAGAACCTTCGGGCCTTGTGCTAATTTCGATCTCTCTCTCCTTAAAGCCAAATGTATCAAGAACATAGAATACAAAATCGACGACGCTGGCGATCTCATCCTGAAGCGCCGAAGGCATGCAGAAAATATGCGCGTCGTCCTGCGTAAAGTTTCGCACCCGCAGAAGACCATGCAAAACACCTGATTTTTCGTTGCGGCAGACATTGCCCAACTCAAAAAAACGGATCGGCAGGTCGCGGTAACTACGCACCTTGGTGCGGTAGATCAGCATATGCCCCGGGCAATTCATCGGTTTGATCGCGTATTCTTTTTCGTCCTCGGTCTGGAAAATGAACATATTCTGCTTATAATAGGAATAGTGCCCGGACTTAACCCAGATATCACTTTTTAGTATCTGCGGGCCGATAACAAACTGATACCCACGCTTTAAATGCTCCTCCTTGACGAACTGCTCTATCAAATGACGTAAAAAAGCGCCCTTCGGATGATAGAAAATAAGCCCCGGGCCACCATCATCTTGGATAGAGAAAAAATCAAGCTCCTTGCCGATCTTTCGGTGGTCCCGCTTCTTGGCTTCTTCGCGCATTTTCACAAAATCATCGAGTTCTTTTTTAGAGAAAAAAGCGGTGCCGTAAATGCGCTGCATCATCTTATTTTTGGCATCAGCCTTCCAATAAGCGCCGGCGATGCTCATCAGCTTAAACGCCTTTATCTTCCCCGTCGACGCAATATGCGGGCCACGACAAAGATCCGAGAAGCTTCCTTCCTTATAGACGGAAATTACTTCGTTGGGTCCAAGCGCCCCGATAAGCTCTACCTTATATTCCTCGTTTTGGTCCTTGAAAAAAGTAAGCGCCTCGTCCCGCGAAAACTCACTGCGTTCAAAACGGCAGTCCGCTTTCACGATCTCAGCCATTTTTTTCTCTATTCTTTCAAGATCTTCCGGTGTGAATATGTGGTCACACTCAATGTCATAATAAAAACCATCCTCGACGGGAGGACCCACGCCAAGCTTGGCTTGCGGGAATAGCTCTTTCACGGCGTGCGCCATCACATGGGCTGTGCTGTGTCTTAAGGTTTCAAGCTCTGTCATCACTTGGATGCCGCCCTTTGATTTGACCCCGTTGCTTGCGGATCCAACACGGTTTTTTGCGCGTTCAATGCCTGTGTTTTCCTTAGAGCCTCATCGCGTGCTCTAATGAAATTAGGAAGAGCAATTGAGGCTAATAAACCCGCAATCATAACAAATAAAAAAAATAAAATTAAAAATTTTGGTGTCGGATATTTTTCTTTCTGCTCTGTCTGGACCGGAAGAGTCTTATTTTCCAAGGCCTTCTGCACCCCGTTGCCTATATGACCTAAAATCGAGAACCCTATCAGCAAATGCGCCCCGTTAAAAATATTTCCTATAATAGTTGCCGCAAGCAACATCCAACCATATCGATACTTTCCGAGAATCTTACTGCCGGCTGTTGTATTTACAAAGTCGGCGGCCTCCGCCGGCCATTTGAACATCCAATAAATATTGTAGAAAGGGACGAGTTGCAACCATGTGGCCTGTCCGGCGGAAATAGGGTATTGTTGATTGGTTGCCTCCAGCAGTATCTCATGAAGCCTATGAACCGACATGAACCAGTACACAACGCCAGTTAAAAGCGCAATCAACATAACAGCCGCCAGAAATCCTGTGAGCGGTGTAAAATCAGATTGTTGATCAGGTTTTAAAAATATCAGAATCATTGATAAAACAACGGATGCTCCACCCGTTACATAACCAATCCAAATCTTGGGAAAACTCATATCTGAGATAGAGCGTTGTGTATCCATGGTTAAAATCCTTTCTTTAAGCGGCTGGCTTTACTCACTGGTTGACACCTCCAGCGGTGTGTTGCTGGAGATTAATAATCGCCGCCGACCTGCCTTTAATAAAAGCTCCCGAAACAACTATGCCAACCAGCAACAAGACAAAGACAGATACGATGCTTGCAGCGGCCGCCCCAGCCATGCTCTTATAGCTTTCTTTTTCATAACTTTCTATCGGTAGAGTGTGAGCAGCCAGCGTAATCTCTAGATGCTTAACCAAATACCCGATCACATAAAAACCAACGATTTGCGGCAACCCCGGGATCAAACAACCTGGGAAAAACCCAAAAAGAAGTGCCCAGCCACACCGGTCAATGCCAAAACGATCCTCTCTCTTAACACGGTTCAAGAAAGAGGCTATCTCTCCTGTCCACTTGAAAGACCAATACAAATTGTAAAAAGGTATCAAATTTAAACCAGCCGCCTTGAGCGGCCCCACCGGATACTTACGGTTGGTGGCTTGCTGAAGGATCCTATGCATGTTATACACCGATAATAAAAAATAAGCGGCCGCGATAACTCCATACACAAGCGCCAACAATTCCAGCGTCGGCGTTATCAACTCATGTCCACGGCCGACGATCCAACCGGCGACACCGAACACCAGCGCCGAGACCCCAAAAATATAACCAACCGCGGCTCGAGGATACTTAAAAGGGACGTCTTGCATTCGCTATTCTGTCCTTATCCAACAGCTTTTGTTACCACAACCTACTCTTCGAGTCCTGTATTGCCCACCTACTATTATGGGCAAAAAGATTACTCTCAATAATATGGTGGGCAATACAGGACTCGAACCTGTGACCTTTTCCATGTCAAGGAAACGCTCTAACCAACTGAGCTAATTGCCCGATCTAATACCTGACGTCCTTTTCCGGTTTTAAAAAATCGTTCCCGGGCAGCCGCTAATGCTTTACTTGAAACTTGTTCGCTGTATATTACGCGAAACGGACCCTTACCTTTTGTCGAAGGCGTTGATCCATATTTATGCTTAAGTAACCTCTTTTGAAGATTCTCTGCAAACCCCACATACCGCTGCCGGGTCTTTTCACACTCAAGCACATAAACTGTATACAACAAAGACCTTTTCTCCGCCACAAAGATTGGCGGACCCGTCCCAAATCGTCATCGGGTCTGACTATCTTTGTGGACAGACCCGCCAACGTTTTGCCTGCCCGCCAATGCATTGTGGCGGGTGGCGGGCATGTCAAGGAAACGCTCTAACCAACTGAGCTAATTGCCCGATCTAATACCTGACGTCCTTTTCCGGTTTTAAAAAATCGTTCCCGGGCAGCCGCTAATGCTTTACTTGAAACTTGTTCGCTGTATATTACGCGAAACGGACCCTTACCTTTTGTCGAAGGCGTTGATCCATATTTATGCTTAAGTAACCTCTTTTGAAGATTCTCTGCAAACCCCACATACCGCTGCCGGGTCTTTTCACACTCAAGCACATAAACTGTATACAACAAAGACCTTTTCTCCGCCACAAAGATTGGCGGACCCGTCCCAAATCGTCATCGGGTCTGACTATCTTTGTGGACAGACCCGCCAACGTTTTGCCTGCCCGCCAATGCATTGTGGCGGGTGGCGGGCATGTCAAGGAAACGCTCTAACCAACTGAGCTAATTGCCCTAAAAACCTCTTGCAAAAAGCCTGGGCGAGGAGGGAGTCGAACCCTCATGAGCCGAAGCCCAACAGATTTTAAGTCTGTCGTGTATGCCATTCCACCACTCGCCCAGCAATCTTTTTCCTGCCTAAGCCGAGGAATACTGCGGAGCTGCACTCACCAAGCTTACGACGGGTGACGCCGGAGGGGAGTCCTCTATTTTCTTCAAGGAGGATCACTTGAAGAAAATAGAGTCCCGCAGGTGGCAGGACCCGTCGTGGCACTCTGTCAAAATAGCATCACTTCGCAAACTTTTCCGAGGCGCGAACCGGAGTCGCACCGGTCTACGAGGTTTTGCAGACCTCTGCCTAACTGCTCGGCCATCGCGCCGGAATAACCGATAGACCCAAAAAAGCGTCTTCTATAAGTGCTCGGAACCCTTTAATTTAGCAAAAAGAGCCTATTCCGTCATCTTAAAAATATATTCAGCTTTCCGGACCAAAATGCCCGCTATCTTCTTTTTAGAAACATTTTTCAATGTTGTAAGACATCCGCGCCGATCCAAAAGAAACGCGTCTATCGATTTATCTCCAAAAGGGGTCTTTTTCATCGTAATTTCTTGAATCAAAATAGCTTGTAACCCCTTGTCAATAAGCTTCTTATGACCATTCTTGAGAACGTTACATGATTCAAGCGCGAACCCGATAAAAACCTGCTCTTTTCTACGACATTTTGAAAGCTCAACCAATATATCCGGATTTTGTACCAGAGGGATGGACCCAAGCTTGCCTTTTTTAATCTTATTTTTGGAAACTTTGCCGGGTCTTGAGTCGCAGACCGCCGCGGCCATTATCAGAACATCGTTTTTTGGAAGTTTCTTTTTTAGACCCGCCAAAAGCTCCCGAGCCGTCTCTGCATCCTCAGGACACCGAACATGATCAACCTTGTGACCGCGCACTCTAGCTGCTTTCTCCAAACAGCGGCCCATCGCACCCGTAGAATAATTGGATAGATAGCGGACAGGATCTAGGGGTTCCCGGGTAGGCCCGGAAGCGATAAGAAATCGCATTATTGTTTCTTGGGGGCCTGGGTAAAGATCGTTTCAACCATTTTTATTATCGTTGAATTCTCCGCGATGTGCCCCGCCGCCTCATAACCGCAGGCCAGGGCGCCGCTCACCGGCTCAATGATGTGAATGCTATTTTTTTTGAGGCGAGCCATGTTTTCTTGTGTAAAAGGATTGGAAAGCATTTTGTCGTTCATGGCAGGCACGATCACCACCGGCGCGCCCGAAGCCAGCACTGTGCACGTCAACACGTCATCGGCCAACCCGTGAGCGATTTTCGCCATCACGTCCGCCGTCGCCGGTGCGATCAAGATCAGATCCGAATTCTGCGCCAAGTCGATATGCACGGGTTTCGTCTGGGAAGAAAAAAAGTCTACTATCACTTTTTTTCCCGAAAATGTTTCCAGCGAAAGAGGCGTAACAAAATGCGCGGCGTCCTTGGTCAGGACTACGGTCACGTCAAACCCAGCCTTTTTCAAATCCTTGATCAGATCGCAGGCCTTATACGCCGCAATAGACGCAGTCACGCCCAAGAGGATCTTTTTTGGCGTCGTACTCATATTTTCATTCGCTCCGCGCGGATAATCCCACGCAGTACCTCTGTCGCGACGGGAATATGTCGATTAATGATCCTGTAGTCGCAAAGATTGAGTTCGTTGAGCTCCTGCAATTCTTTAGTGGCCACCTGATAGCGCTTTTGTATCTCCCTGCGTGTTTCCGTTCCGCGCTTTTTGAGCCTATGCAAAAGCTCTTCTTTGGATGGCGGCACCAGGAAAATAAAAACTGCGTCGGGTTTGCTTTTTTTTACCTTCTTGGCTCCCTGCACATCGATCAGAAGCAACACATCACGCCCGTTTCTCGTATGGTCTTCCACTTCCTTTCGCGGAGTTCCATAGCATCGACCAAAAACATTGGCCCACTCGAGAAATCCTTTTTTCTTGGTCTTCTCTGAAAATTCTTTCTTGCTGACAAAAAAATAATCTTGGCCGTTCTTTTCATCATGACGTGGCTGACGCGTAGTATAGGAGACCGACTGAACTAGTTTCTTATCTTCACGCAAAAGCTCTCGGGCCAACGTGGTCTTGCCGGTGCCAGACGAGGCTGAGATCACAAAAAGCCTGCCTTGCTTTATTTTCGTCAAGCCCAAACCTTCTTTTGGATATTAGTGAACACTTGCTCTTTGGTGGGATAAAGATTGCTGTAAACGATTTCATCCGGGTTGAACCACAATTTGATTTCACGTTCGGCGTCCTCTAAATTACCGGAAGCGTGAATGACGTTCTCGTAAACGCCTTTGGTGGTGATACGGCCATAGGATCCACGAATGGAGGCCGGCTCGGCTTCCTCGGGGTTTGTGGCGCCGCAAATCGTGCGAATCTTAGCAATTGAATCTTCGCCGTGATACACAATAGCCATCACGCGCTTGGTGTGGTACTCACCCATCAGATAGCGAATAATCTCTTCAAAGAAGGGTTTGTCTTTCATATGGCGGTAATGTTCTTCCGCGAGAGGCCGCGTAACTTCCCTGACCTTGGCGGCAATAATCACGAGCTTAGACTCCGCCAGTTTGGTCAAAACACTTCCGGTCAAAGATTTTTGCAGACCATCAGGCTTAATAATTACAAGCGTTGGCTGAGACATTTGTTCCTAATTGATTAAGGTATATGAAGTTATATCAAATGTTGATAGTATCGAAAAAAGCGACCTTTGTCAAGACGGCTTCGTAACAATTAGCTTAAAGCGTACGCAGGAAATTAGTCAGATTGAAAGCCGGGTCGCCCGCAATGCCGAAGAGGATGCCGAGGGTAGCGCCAGGTGGTGATCCTGAAGCTGGTACGGCAGCGCCATACTTGCTATTGAATGAATCGCGCTTGGCTGTATTGCCCTGAAGAGCTGCGTAGAGTGAATAGGTCCTGTCTAAAGCCGGCAAATAAGTGACCAGATCAAATCCCGAATACCCGGCAGTATCAAACAAGGTCGTGCGATTAGCAGCGGACAAATTACCGGTAGACGATAATAATGTCCCGTAAAGCAAGTTAAACTCTGCCATACGAGTTGCGCTCTGGCGTAACGCAGAATAAAGGTCGGCGGATTTGACCAACACCTGTAAAAACTTCGTCAGATCATATCCTGATCCACCCGTAACGTTAAATAATGAACCTCTATCAGTCGCAGATGGTTTGCCCGTAACCGGAATAGTCGCATTGAACATAAGGTTAAAAGCGTCTTTATAGGTCGTATTGGACAAAAGCGCCACGTATAGATTTCCAGCCGGTACTAAGATCGACAAGAAATAAGCCTGTTCAAACCCAGCCCCCGCGGCAACCCCGAACAAGGGGCCCAGATCCACGCGAGTAGGCGCCCCCGAGATCGGAAGCGCTGTGCCATAAAGAAGGTCAAAGTTGGTACGGAAATCCGTGTTCGCAATAAGCGCTTGATAAAGCGACACTGTTTTAGGAAGAGCTACCAAAAAGTCCGCCAGGACAAAACCCGCACCCGCCGCTACATCAAACAAAGGCTTACGATCATTCGAGCTAGGCGATGTGATCAGATATTCAGTCGCGCTCACCTGCCCCACCACACCCTGATCGGTGTACCCATTAGCAATCGCGGTATCTCTCTCAGTCGTGCTGGTCGTATATAAATAATCGCCGATGGATGTTTTGTATAGACGGTATAAAGGCGTCGTCAAACCGGATGTCGGCGGCACATAAGCGGCGATACCCTGATAAGCATAGCCATTGGCGATCGCCTGGTCTTTTTCAGTGATACTTGTGGTGTAGAAATAGTGCCCGGTTTTGGTCAACCGGTATAGAGCCAAATTACCATTACCTGGGACTTCGGACACATACCCAAGTATTCCTACGTAAGCGTATCCATTGGCGACGGCATTATCTCTTTCGGCAACAGAGGTCGTAAAGAAATGGTTTTTAGTCGGTGCATTATAAAGAGAATAAAATGCCGTCGATATGTCGCTAGCCGTAACAAAATAATTAGTTCCATAAAGAATGTTAAAGTTGTTGCGATATTCCGAGGATGACTGAAGGCTGTAATAAAGTGCCGCGGCCTTGGGCAGAGCCGTGATGAAGTTGGCCTGAACATAGGCTGGATCTCCCGTCACATCAAAGAGGGCTTTACGCTCTGCCGCGGTCAGGGCTCCGGTAGAAGCGATATTGATCCCGAATAGAATGTTGTAGTTGGCAAGAAGAGACGCTGTCCCGCGCAGTGTGGTCAGAAGGCTTGCAGCCTTGGGCAGAACAGATAAGAAGTTGGTTGAGTTGTAATCGGGATCGCCCACCACATCAAAGAGAGCTT
>CAZAPB010000034.1:10490-11836 GCA_964486835.1 uncultured Planctomycetia bacterium | reverse complement strand
CTTGTCCTTTCTCGCCGAAGGGGTTTTAAAAAACTTTAGTAGCTTTAAAACAATACCCAAGAGCACTGCCAGCAGTCCAAATATACTGAGTATAATCTGAAGCACATCTTTAAATACAGACAGCGTTTCCATGGCCCACCTCCATTTTTAAGCGTGAAGTCTAGCGCACAAATGAATAGTTCGCCAACGAATGAATGAATATATTCGGCAAATATTCATTTTTTGGAATGTCCGCGAACAAACCATTGATAATATGCTGTTGTATCTTGTGAAATTCTGGTAAGTAGTATTGCTTGCGACACTTATGGTTACTTGTTGTAATAGTTATTAGGTAATATATTCATAAATGCATATATTTAATAGAGTTACAATTTTTTTATACCGTATTATTTATCTGTAAGACTGTAGATCTATCAGGCAAGGGGAAATATTTTATAGAGGATCGCCGGCGATGAGTCAATTTTGAGAACGGCCATCAGAAAAGAATATTAAGTGGTATGCGCCCCTTGAAACTCAACGCCGCCTTCGCAAAGGCATTACCCCTGGATTTGCAATAAGATATAGCATTTGTACCGCTTCCTTGGCGCCCATTGCAAATCCGGATTAAATTCTCCGGCGAAAACACACGCATAGCCAAAATACTCAGGATAGCCAACACCGCCATAGCGGGACTGACTAAGGGCACCGTCACATGCCAAAAGATGCTGAAGCGTCCGCTTAGCTCTCGGATGGGTAGATGCCGTTGAGTAGACATTTGGGCCCAGGCCTGACCCCAAATACCATGATACATTTGGTGACGGGACCGGGGCCTGGAACGTGTGACCCGGTTAACATTGTCTATCGGCTAACACTTCCCTTTTTGGGGGCTGGGGACGTTGTCCGGTCTACGGCCTACGAGCGGGTAGAAAGCACGGGCTTCCAGAACGGCCGGTATTTATCGTTCATCCGGCGGTCAAAGCAATCCACGACTTCCCTGGCATGCCGCCGGTACATCGCGATCAGTTTGTCCGGATCGCACCGGTCTAAATCCACGATAAAATCTGGATACCGCGTCAGAATGTCCTTTCCGGAAGCGGTCAGCAAAGCCGAGCAGAAACGGAGATAATCGGCTGTCGCGATGGTTGTTTCAAGATCAACCTCCGGGTGACGGTTGAATAAATCCATCAGATAAAGCGCGTCCTTGTCCCACAAGCCCGCGGTATGGGTCCCGACACGGCGCACCAGACAAGGCAGGCAGTCCCCGTCATGGTGGTATGCGGCGCCCAACAGGCCGCGTTCCTGGGCAAGAAGCGGCACCTTAAACCAGTTCCAGCAGGAACTACTATGCGGTATCAATTCCCGCAGGC
>CAZAPB010000034.1:0-10480 GCA_964486835.1 uncultured Planctomycetia bacterium | reverse complement strand
CGGCCGGGCAAGTATTTTCAGGATTTCCCCTTTCGTGCGGTACTGAAAAGGATTTTCAATGGTGACGCCAGGACCGAGGATCTCGTTAATGAAGCTCTGAAAACTTTCAAGGAAAAGCGGGTGAGCGGTCTGCGTATTCACCCGGCCCTCGGAGAATAGCGGGTTGAGCGCCACCGGGCCGTTTTCAAAGATATACACTTTTTGTATGCGCGCCTCCGACGCGACCGCGCATCCCATGCACAAGAACATAAACGTCCTCAAATGCTGGGCCATCACCGAGGCCGCCGCCGATCCAAGGGCATTGCGATTATTTTTTCCCTTCGCCCTTGCCGCGTAAAAGCTCACGTGATCAATTTCCCGCCGGAAATATTTTCTGAGTCCCGCCGAAAGCTTATTCTGTATCGAAGGCAGCAGCGTATTCGCGTAGTGGCTGACCAGAACAGGTTTGAGCCCTTTGTCGACGGCCCAGACGGCGCCCGCCAAGCTGTCCAAGCCGCCTGAAAACAGGACAACGCATCGGGTATCGTCCCCCGCCGGCTTTTTTTGGACTGGATTGACCCGTTCCGGCCGCTTGACGAATTGAGAGCAGACTTCATCGCGTCCCAGCACGGAAACCGCACGTTCCAGAGACGCCTGGGCCGCCCGGAAAATATCAAGGTGCCTGACCCCTAATGTCAGCGACAGCCGCCGGCCCAAATGCCGGGCGCGGCGCGTATGCAGATCCGCCATGTAGACCGTCACGCCGACGTCCAGCAGGTCCTTGGTCAGAGAATGGGCGGGCCGTTTTAACCATGTTTCAAACGTGTCATGGGCAAACGAAACATTGGCTGATTTTGCGTGCAGGGTCAGCCGCGGCGGCACTGTGATTCGCTCGTGCGGGGCGCCCGCTGGGGACCCGAATAATTTTATCAGATGCCCCGCGCACCGGCGCTCCTCGCCTGGCGCGCTTTTTATTTTCAAACCGCCCGTTAAAAGCGGCTCAAACCGCCCGGCTTTTTCCCGGGACTGCGTCTCCAGGATCGCGCTCCATTGCGCAACTTGGTCGGCGGTCTTTAAGGACCCCTCCGGCAGAAAATGATACCAGTACGCGTCGTTAAACCGCGGGTCATCGCTTGTCTCACGAAGGCGCGTCATTCCCATTTCAAAAAAATAATAAGTCAGTAATTGTTTCAATGTTTCCCGCCGGCGGATATTATTTTTGAAGCCCGCGTCATTCAGGCAGGCGGCAACCGTTTTTTTGACCGCTCTTTCCGCGATACGTCCGAACGGATAATCGTGGAGCCTGGGATTTTTATCCACAAGAGCCTTCCAAAACGTGTCCGGAAATGTCCTGGGGTCTAGGGCCGCGGTTTTAGCGGGCGCCCCGGCGATGCCTTCCCCAAACGCGCGCACCGTATCGCACAAAGATTTTGAGAGGGCCTGGGTCCCGGTCATCGCCATCGTAAGCCGCACCATCTCTTCAAGCATATTCATAATTATTCCCTCAAAAAAATTTTAAAAACGTTAACCGCCTACACCGGATCCCGCATGACGCGTCTGCCAGTTTCTGGCGGGAAATTTTTTCGGGTCGGGTGGGCCCATCGACCGGACCAGCTTTTCAAGCTGTTCGCGCGTCGCCGGCGGAACACTCTCATTCACCAGCTGAAGAGAACAGCCGGAGTTTAAAAGAAACTCAAGCAGGCGGCATAGCCTATACTTAGATTCATATTTGAGAAACATCGCGGCAAACCCGCGGTACCTCACATATTCTTCAAGAGAGCGGCATTCCGAGGCCTGGCGCGAAAGCTCGTTACAAAACGCCGCGCGAATAGCGGCCATGGGGTCCGCGTCAAAATCCTCAATGGATACCCGAAGCGGCAGATTTTTCTGCTCGAATCCGGGAAAGGTCTGAGGATAATGCAGTCCCTCTCCCCCGTGAAATTCACCGCCCAGGACCCAGGACAATTTGCTGTCATTGGAGGCGTAGCAGGTGTTGACGACCACGTAGTCCATGCCATAGTTGGCGATCAATCTCATCGTCGCTTCTTTATCAAAAGGGTTCTGCGCCGGACGTTTGTCCCAGCGGTCTTCAAACGCCCATGTTTGCAGTTTATCCGCGGTCAAAACCTCTTTTTCATTTAAAAGAAAGGTCCATTCGCTGTTCCGAAACGGCGCGTCGCCGAAAACCGTGATGGCTTTCACATCAGGATCTGCGAGTTTTTGTCTCAAGAGCTGTTCGGAAGGCTTCAGAAGAACTTCGGCGTCATACCCGTTCTTTTTCAGCGGCTCCAGAATATTGGCCGCGTTGTTCACAAGAAATGGAAACGTGATCGCCCACCCGGGCCTTTTGGTGTAGGGCCAATAACCGACGATCACCAGCGCTTTCTTTTTGTTCATAATTTGCATCCGTAAACCCGACAACGTAAACAGGGCAACGTCACAACCACTCAAAAAGGACTGCGTTAAAAAGGCTCATCTAAAATAGCTTCCTATTGCCTTGGTTGAGATACATAAAACCGGTATGTTCGCCCATCGCTGTTCTTCATTGCTTCCAGGATTATTGTAAATTGAATTAGGTGTAATAAGCTATTTTCTTTTCTCTCAGAGTAATACCTATACAGGGCGACGGAGGGTCGATTTTTCGTACAGACATTTTGTCTATCGTCTAACACTTCCCTTTTTGGAGGCTGGCGACGTTGTCCGGTTTACGGTTTATAAAAGAGTGGAA
This sequence comes from uncultured Planctomycetia bacterium, assembly GCA_964486835.1. Taxonomy (GTDB): domain Bacteria; phylum Omnitrophota; class Gorgyraeia; order 2-02-FULL-51-18; family 2-02-FULL-51-18; genus CAMDWQ01. The sequence goes on along the minus strand of CAZAPB010000034.1, from coordinate 7,773 downwards.
GAGACTCATTAAAAGGACCTGTCTGCGAAAGCGAAATGGAAATGAGCCTTTCTAAACATCGGCAGGATGGATTCGGTGCCCATTCCAGCACACCCCTTATCCAATTACTTACTAGGACTAGTCTAAGCTCAATAGTGAATGCCTACTAGGATGACCAAAATAAGCACTTTAAGAAAAGAATTACTAATTATTCATTCTTTTCAACAATTACATTGAGTTATATTTTATATTAGCTATAATCAGTCGCGGGAGGAAGAATGCAAAGAAAAGATATTTTAATCTTGGTCACAGCGCTAGTCTGTGGAGTTGGGGCGTTTGCTTTGATGATGGGTTATAAATTAAGGGACCAGGTCCCACAGGGACAGGTTAGCTTTTCATCAGCTCCTTTTCAATCAAGAAATCATAGACCCGTTCTTGCAGGACATATTCCCTATAACGATCTCTCCGTCCTGGTTCTTGAGAGGCAAGACTTAAGTAGGCAGGTGATTTTGTCAAAAGCGTATCAATTTTACATTGGGCATAATGAGAATAGCTGCTATAGGCGTAATCTTGCGGTCTTTTGACGAGCCCTGCCTTAATAGGGTTTCTTTCGATATAACGGCCGCATTCAAGCAGATGGGCCTCCTTCTCAATAGGCTTGGCTTTGTACCGGCTCTGAAAAACTGGCCCTGCCCATTTGTGAGTTTTGCAGTAATAATAGGCATATCGACGCTGAAGATAATGAGAAAATCGGCTTAGATCTTCTGTGGTTGGGGCATACAGAAGCATGTGAATGTGGTTGGACATAAGGCAGTAATGATAGAGCTTTATACTGAATGTGTCTTTGTGCTCTTTGACCAGTTCAAAGAACCGCCGGAAATCCCTATCTGAATGGAATAGCTTCTTTTTGACAACTCCCCTGTTGATCCAGTGATAGAATCCGGTAGAACTTCCTATTCGTGGTTTTCTTGGCATAGTGAGATCTCCTCTCGCTATACCAGACGACGAAGACCCTTGTTTTCGTGCATTGTTTATTCATGAATTTGTCTATCGTTTAACGTGGCCCCGCGGGACCTGGTCCGGTTAACGGTTAATGGTCCGGTTAACGGACGATACGGCCTCAAAACAATTACGCAGCGGGATCGCGCAAAGATAGCCACGATAAAACGGCAGCTCAACGCAGCAACCATAGGCGCGTTGCTTATTTTCATCTAAAATACTACGATAATCGCAGGATCCACACAAATAAAACAGCGGGGGTTGGTCAGAATGAAAAATAAATTATCATTGCCGATAATATTGCTCCTAATGTTTTCTGCTCTTTATCTATTTTCATACACTGTGCCGTTTAATATGGATGAGTTTTCGTATTATCATGTTTTAGCTTCTCATTATTATCCGCTCAACATGTTGAATCATTTCAGAGAGCCAAGCACTCGTTTCGATCTGGCTCCTTTTGGGTATCATTATCTTCCGCTGCGTGAGAATTTCCACCAGGGAAGTTTTTCCTCGCTGCTCTATTTGCCCCTTTTTCTCGTATGGCCTTCGCCTTACTCGGCTCGTCTTCTTACGCTGTTACTGCTCTCGGCCCAAGCCTACTGTCTTTCAAGGCTTTTTAGGGCCAATTGGGTTATCGCGTACTTATTTATCCTGGCGTATATGCCTTATGCTTTTTTACACCTATGCGATATCGGCCCTCTGAGCTTCCACACAACATCCGTTATTTTAATATGCTTTTTAACAGACCGGTGGCTGAAAAATTTAGGACTAAAAAACAAGGCAGGTTGGTTGTATCCGTTAACGATAGGGTTATTCGTCTTCCTTGGTGTGTGGATAAAATTATCATACTTTGTCGTCTTGCCGGGAATCGCGTGTTTGGTGATCTACCACATTGTGCGGTCTAGGAAGATGTTCCATGATCCGGCGAGAACTATAACTTTATTACGGCACCTGGTCATTTTATTGGCAGCGGCAATAGTCCCGAGTTTTATTCTTTTTAACTCGCGCGATGTCACTAATCATCGATTTTATGAATTCCTTTTCGTCCACGCGGGCACGATTCAAACCACGCCAAAATTGGCTCTATTGCAATACTTTATTTATCCCCTGACCGTTACACACAAGGTCTTCTCTGTAAGCTGCGCGAAGTTTCCCGTTCTTTCTATCGCGAATGCAATATGTTTTTTAGCCATTCTACTTTTTGGGCTGATTAAACTTTATTTAAAAAGAATACCCCTTGGTTTCGCGGTTTTGAATGCAGGCCTATTCGTCGCCGTTCTGTTTTTCATATCTTTGTACCCCGGCTCATGGGCCGCCTCTCATACGGCGCTGAGCCTGCCCTTTTTGGTGCTCGCTTTTTTTTATATAGCCTCTCATTTACGAAAAGACAGGCTCATCCAAATATTGCTAATAGCTTTTTTGACCGTAAACGCGGGCGCCTATTACCATCTGACGAAGTTGAAATATCATATGAATAATCATCCCGGCCTCCTAAAAATCAACGCGACGCTAAACGATCGCTTTGCCCGCGCCTATGTGTTTATTGTCATTGATTGGGGGATGTATTACTTGCAGTCACTTTACGGAGATAAAAACCAATGCGTTCTGTATATGCAGCCGCTTAATTCTAAAAAGCAAATCGAGGCGATAAAAAAAATATTAGACACGACCCGGCGTAAAGCCTTGTTTATCGGGCGGGCGAGTTCTGAGTCTGATTTGCTTTTGATCAAGGAACAGTTTCCGAGCCTGAGAACACTAAAGACTGATTTTGACACAGGCGATTGGAGAGTCTGGTATGAATCCGGTGATTCCCAGCACGACTCTTAACAACTATTCATCTTCCCTGCGCCCGGGCTTTTCTAGGTAATAATCTTGGATTTTAAATCTGCACTTTCACCCTTTTTAATCGTTTTTAGCGATAGCCCGTCTGCCATGATAAATCAATACAATGGAAATTAGATCGCCAACGCTCGGCTTTCTGATATCGTTCCCAGCGCCGGTCCCCGCAATGAGCGATGACTTCGGGTCTCCGAGGTGAATATCGTACCGTCGCCATCCTTGCGCCGACTAATTTACCGGACTGAGTCCGGAACGCCCATTTTGGACTGAGTCCCGTTTACGAGCTAGACAGGCACAGCAATAATACTCTATGCGGTTTGAACGTCTCGACCCGTGCAAATACGTGCCATAATAGTATCTCAGAATGCTGCCCTTATACATATCTAGTAATACGCCATAACTTGCTTATCAGAGATACCAGTTTTAGAGATACAAAAGAACATGTCAAAAGGCTCGAACCGGCATTTAAGGGGCTTGGGTCATTTCAGGGGGGCGTAAAAACTCCAACTTGGGTCAAAACCAGCCAAAATCTTGTCCAGAATGTCCGGTTTTAAATGGGACGTATTCTCTTAAGCCCCGTCTTATGAAAGACTTAATAGATGTCCTTTGGTTTAGGGCGGGCATTCGTATAAAAAGGAGCAAATCTCATGCCTACATCTAGACTGTATACCACAAATCGGGGCGTTTTTCATGAGTTTTTTGGCCTTTTTGGCAACATTTTTCATAGCGATCTTGTACGCCAAATTAAGTATCTTAAGGTTGAAAATCAAACCTTAAGAAGGAAGCTTAGTAAGAGGATCCGGCTGACTTCTTCCGAAAGAAGAAGGCTCATAAAGTTTGGTTTGCCGCTTGGGTCTGATTTAAAAAAGTCATATCGATTGTTGCTTATCCAACCTTCACAACATGGCTGAAGAAAAAAACAACCCGGGATGAAACTAAAATAGGCCGTCGCAGGAAACCTAAAGAGATAAGGGACCTTGTCCTAAGGCTGGCACGGGAAAATAACTGGGGTTACACAAGAATCCTTGGAGAGCTAAGAAAGCTCAGGATCACGTCCCTCACAAGAAACACTGTAAAGAATATCTTAAAAGAAAACGGATTTGATCCGGCACCCCAAAGACGCGAAGACACTTGGGATTTATTTATCAAAAGACATTTTGAAACCTTGTGGGCATGCAATTTCTTTACAAAGACAGTATGGACAGCACTTGGGCCCAAGATCTTTCATGCTCTATTCTTTATCAATATAAAAACAAGGAAAGTCTACATCGCCGGCATAACCGATCACCCGACGGCTGAGTGGACAGATAATGCAACAAGGAGCGTTTCGTTCTTATTTGAGGACAATTCCAAAAAACTTCTCCTCAGGGATGGTGATTGTAAGTTCCTTGGAAAATTTGATGAAATTCTAAAAAACTTAAATACCGAGGTTAACAGAGTACCGCATAGGTCCCCTAACCTTAATGCTTATGCGGAAGGCTGGGTTGGAACTATTAAACGTGAATGCCTAGATCACTTCTTCGTATTTGGAGAAGACCACTTTAGATATCTGGTCCAAGAGTTCGTGAAATACTACAACACCGACAGGCCTCATTCCGGAAGAAATAATGAGCCGCTAAATAGGGTTGTTGGCAAGACTACGGGAAAGATTCAATGTGATACAAAGCTTGGCGGATTGATCAAACACTACTATCGGCTGTAGAGGCCTCTCAAAAGCTTCAGGTTAATCGTATTTCTTAAAAAAGGTAGTTATATTAAATTTCAAAAACTGACTTTTGAAATTCTCCCATGGGAAAATGTTAAGAAAACATCAGCTACTCAACACGAGATCTGTTATAAGACCTTTGAACCCAAAATAAAAAAACTAGGCCATAAATGAAGCCTAGTTAAGGGTTAAGCCTATAAAATACAACTTTTATGCAAATGCCTCGTGCATTCTATTGGGATGGACCCTGGAAAGCTCTGGGCGGTGGTATTTCTTGGCAATACGATTCAAAGTGAGTTGGCCTGGATTTAACATCTCAATCCCTACCAAATCACCATCCTTATCAAGGTCAACAAAGGTTTCGGGAGCAAATTCAATAGTGCGGCTCACCTTTGCCTCAGGTTTAACCTTAATATAGACGGCATCTGCTAAGCTATCGTATGAAATAATCATTTTTCTTTATCCCAATATGCAGTCACAAATATAATCGCTGCTGGTGCTTCCTTGTAAAACACGCTCAATTTGCGGTGGGCAAACTTCTTAGATACCCTAACTCTACCACGTTTTGCTGGTTCTTTCAAATTGGGCGTTCGAATTGTGCTTTCGACTTCAGTGCGTGTAATCCCACGCTCATGAATCCTATCAAATGCATGGCCACTTACAATAATCGGCTTCATTACTGCATTTTAACAGATTTGTTCTAAATGGCCACTCCCAACCCGTTTTTTTGTATCTAACTTTTGAAATGTGCTTTTTTGAAGTTTAGTTAATCAAACACAGACCGATTTACACGAGATCTGTTATAGGACATTGAAATCTTAATGACTTTGCCACCTCAAAACAGTCTAAATTTAGGGAATAAGGTCAGATTGGCCCATTTGCACGGGTCGATTCTTTAGCGGTGGTGATCTCCGTCAGGGTTTTTTGGAAATACTGGTCTTGGGGAATATTTTCAACGTCGGCTAGCAAGGCAAATACGCCTTGAGAAATAAATAATGCCGCAAAATTCCCAACACTGATTTTTTCAACATTTCAGCGCTGCGCCCTTCTACCTATCACGTTTTTGTTCGACCCACTTCGGTAATCTAGTAAGAAATTTCACACTTCAAACAATTCGCCGTCCTTAAGACAGCGGACCTTTTTCCCAAAATGCTCGCGGTACTTGTCCGGATACTCCGTATGAATGGGAATGATCACATCCGGATCCATTGACTGCGCGAACCGTTTCAGGTCCGGGAGAACCGCGTGGCCGCTTGTGTGCATTTCTTTAAGCATGATCTTATGCCGGTCCAGGAAGGCCTGGGTCTTTTCAAAAGATGGCTCCAGCGTGTACTGACTCCACATCGAGTAAAAAAGGACTGAGTCCTTTGGGATCCCCGCCGCCTCAAACTCATGCACCGAACTGTCACGGTACATCACAAAAGCCTTCTTTCCCGTCCGCTGCAATGCTGCTGGGCTGATCTCATAAGGCCGCCACCGCTCATACCAGCCCTTCAGATCACGTTCTAAAAGTCTCTTCATGAGCTGCTTGGTAAAAAGGACCCGAACGTCCTTAAATCCATTCGTCGGAAGCGGCAGGCTTTTACGACCGAGTTCGTGCATGATGTTCACGGCATAGAGATCCAGCACCAAAATAGCCCCAGACCTTTTGGCCGCCCGGTAAATGGTCACAAGCCGATCCACGTTCTGCCCCGAGCAGATAAAAAGCTTCATGCCGTCATGTGCACCCGCCTCAGAAGCGATCTCAAGCTCCAGCTCATCCTCAGTCAGCGCCTTCTCGTCCTGCCGGCCCATCATGGTTCCTTCCATCAAGAGGGCATTGACTCCCGGGACCTGCTCGCTGACGATCCACTCAAACAAGGCTTTCTTGCGGCCATGTCCCCGGAAGTCCCCGGAATAAAAGATCTTCTTGCCCTCTGCCTCTACAAGAAAAGCCATCGCTCCATATCCCGAGTGGTCTGTCACGTATGTGGTGAGTTCATGTCTCCGATATTCACCGGCTCACGGTCGCGCATCAGGACTTTATCTTCATGCCTGCCAAAGCGGTCTCCAAGGATCGCTTCTGAAGCCCGAAGCATCAGATCTGTATCCTCCCCCAGATAGATCCGGATATCGTCGCGGATGTATTTAAAAAGACCATAGTGGTCTTGATGCGGATGGGACAAGAGAACTGCATCGACCGGCTTTTCTTCCCCGGCACTATGATAGAGGCCCGCGACACGAGGCAAAATGCCGTCCCGGACGAGCTCGAGCACGGTCTTACCGATAAGAGAGAATTCCTTTAATCTTTTCTTCTTGTCCCCGGGATCAGACAGCGGCATGCCCAGGTCAATGATGATCCGCGTCTCATCTGTCGCTATTTCAACGCAGGTACCGCCGATCTCATGTGTGCCGCGGTGGATCGTTAACTTCATTTTTTTAAGAACTCGAGCGTCTCTTGATAGCTCCACATAAATCGTTTATCAAATGTATTAGTCTTTAAGAAAAGTTTTATGTTGTCAGAGCTGTTAGATTTTTTCCAATCATGATCCACTGCATTTTTCAGACAGCTGCTTCTTAAATTGTAATTATCCAAAACTACGATTCCCTCCATTGAGTCTTTTCCCAATATTCCATTGGCTATTTTCCCTTTGTTTTTTCTATCCAATAGACCTAATTTAATTTTCTGCTCAAGGATCAATTTGTATGTACTATGGAAAATTTCATAATTTTCACGGATAACATCTAGATATTTCTTTGTTTGGCTAAAAACTTCTGCAATATCCTTGTTTTCTTTATTTTTAAGCTCAATAACCACAAAAGAATACTCGCCATTTTTCATCTTTTTTAGTCCCAGTAAATCTATCCTGGCCTTTCCGTGCGTAACCTGTCTATCTATGACCACGATGTCCCCAGGCTTATCGGCGATCCTATTATTAATATAATGATTCATTTCACTCACACCTTCGGATATATCCCCTTTTTTATGATCAACAATTTTAGACATCACATCTTTCATGAATCCTTCAAATCCAGACCGATAGCTTTTTGTGACATATCTAAAAGAGATTGGCCACTTCACATCTTCGCTGGGCCGAAACGCACCTGCGCTACTAAGGTTATACCCCGACACTGTTTGCTCGACTTTGACAGCATGGCCCAAAAAATAGAGATCCAGATAATTTTTTCTTATCTCGATAAGAAATGTACCCCGATGTTTTTTTTCAAAATAAAGGATGGCTTTAAGTTCTCCGTTTATTAAAGCATCCAAG
>CAZAPB010000033.1:0-12285 GCA_964486835.1 uncultured Planctomycetia bacterium | reverse complement strand
CAACCACGCAACTGTCATCGAAGCGCATCTTCTTTGGATTCCTCGGCCGCGTTCAAATTCCTTAGAAGCCGTTCGCAGGCCTGGCGATGCCACTCAAGTCGGCCGAGCTTCTGCAGTTCTTTTTTCATCTGCAGGTAGATACGCTCTAGATACTTGGTATCGCCAACGGCATATTCGAGAAGGTCCTTGGTCAGAGGGCGACGTGACCAATCCGCTTTTTGTGCGGCCTTGGAAAGACGCACCCCGCATATCTTATTGGCCAGATCAGCCAAACCGCAACCGTCATAACCTAAAAGTTGAGCCGCCAGCATCGTGTCGAACATTTTTTTAGGCCTGAAAGGTGTGGTCTTCTTAAGTATCCTGACATCAAAATCAGCTCCATGATATAAAAGAAACTTATTTTCCAGTATGACGGCCAGCGCTGAAAGATCCAGCGGAACTAATGGGTCTATCACAAAATTACCGCCCTTGACGCTGATCTGGACAAGGCAGAGCTTTTAAACATAATGATGAAGGCTATCAGCTTCCGCATCCACAGCGGCCCAAGCGGAAGCCGCGATCACACGGCAAGCTTCTTTAAGCTGGTCCGGAGTGTCTATATATTGTAAAGCGTTTTTAGGGTTACTGCTCGATGTCTTGGAGACAAGAAAATTTTTTATCTTTTTCAGAAATAACATATTCTACGTCCAGTTTAGGCCATGAGACGGCGATCCGGGAGTCGTTCCAGATGATGCCTTTCTCATGTGCCGGTGAATAGGGCACAGAGACTTTATACAACATTTCAGTGTCGTCTTCCAGAGAAAGAAAACCATGCGCCAAACCAGCCGGCACATAGATCATCTTCTTGTTTTGCGCCGATAGGATTTCGCCGAAAAAAACGCCGTAAGTCCTGGAGCCGGGGCGAATATCCACAGCGACATCATAAGCGCTTCCGCGCGTGATACTCACAAGTTTCGCCTGAGCGCACGGAGCGATCTGAAAGTGAAGCCCCCTTAAAACACCTTTGCGCGAGCGGCTGCGGTTATCCTGCACAAACTCATCACGGATGCCGTTCTTGGCAAACTCTTCCTTGCGGTAACTTTCGTAAAAAAAACCACGGGAATCCTCGAATACGCGAGGCTCAATGAGCAAAACGCCTTCTATCCCCGTCGGTGTGAATTTCATCTAATGAATTTCAGCGCTACTCTGAGCGCCGTGCCAAAAGGAAAACCGTTCTTTCGGGCGGCCTTGACCAACGGCGAAGCTACCCCTCACAACCGCTCCATCAAGACTGATTCAAAAACGCGCCCAGCGCCGATTCGATCTGATCGCAAAGCGCCGAAACCGCCTCGATTGATGGATTCTCTGCCCGCAAATGCACCAACCAACGACCTTTTTTCTCCAACGCTTCAAAATCCCCCATCGCCTGAGCCAGTTCCAACTGCCCGAACGTGTACTTTTCACCGGGAACCGGCAAGTCATCGGGGTGAGCGGCGGTAATCAAAATAAAGACGCCGTTGTTGGCACCGCCCTTGTGCAATTGTCCGGTCGAATGCAAATAGCGCGGACCAAAGCCCGTGGTAACCGCCAGTTTGGCGTGATCTCGTACCTTCGCGGCCAACTCACAAAAACGCTCTTTGATGTCCTTTTTATCGGGAAGAAACGCGAGAACCGCCACATAGTTACCGGTGTCCGCGCTCTCCCAAAAAGTCTCCATCGTCATTTCGGACTGGCGCACCGGGATCTGGCCGGTCTCCTCAAATTTTTTCAAAATCATCTTCGCGCTATCCTTGGCCGCTTGCACATCCGGCTGGTCGAACGCATTGATCTTCAAAAGCGAGCAAGCCACGGCCGTCGCGTATTCCCAACGGAAAAACTCAGCGCCCAGATCGTAGCTATCTCTCATCGAAAGCACCATGACCGGATGTCCGGCCGCCACAAGCGCCTCCAGACCAGCCTCAAATCCTTCGGCATTCTTCAAATTGCGCGGCTCAAACGCCACAAAAAAACGATCCTGCCCATAAGCCTCTGGCTTTTGCAGTTTTTCGCGGACCACCGGCACAATGCCCATATCTTCTTTGCCTGCACTCCCAGCCACCAACTGCTCAACCCAGTCGCCCAGCGATTCCAGATTCTCAGGCATCACCAGGGTCAGCTTGTCCCTACCCGACTCCGCCAGCACCGCCATCGCAATGCCAAGCGCCAGCGCGGAATTGTCCTGATAAGAGACGGCCAACGATGAATCATCCATCATCTTTTCAGCGCCCCGCAGTATCTTATCGATATCCACTCCGATCAGCGCCGCCGGCACAAGACCAAAATACGTCAGAGCTGAAAAACGGCCGCCCACATCCTCCGGAGAGGAGAAAATACGGCGAAAACGGCTCTCCTTAGCCAGCTTTTCCAGCGGAGATCCCGCATCGGTAATCGCGATAAAACGCTGTCCGGCGTTTTCGTTTTCCAGCAACTTTGCCTTTTCAAAAAAGAACTTGAAGAAAGACAGAAGTTCAATCGTTCCGCCTGATTTGCTGGAAACCACGAATAGGCTCTTTTGGATATCGATAGCCTCTTGGATCTGGCGCACTTTCAAGGGATCCGTGCTGTCCAACACCACAAGCTGAGGGTACCCCGGTTTATTTCCCGAGACAGCCTGAAATACTTCCGGCGCCAAACTCGAACCTCCCATACCCAAAAGAACCACATATTCTATGCCCTCGCCCCTGATCTCATCGGCAAAAGCCTTGAGCTGAGCTAGACGGTCCTTCATCGGACGGACAATCGCCAGCCAGCCAAGGCGGGAAATGATCTCCGCATGATCCTTCGGGTCTTTCTTCCAAAGTGTGGCGTCTTTTGCCCACAGACGCTTGACCATCGACTGCTTTTCAGCGGTCTTTATCCAATCCAAAAGCTGTGGTTCAAATTCCGAGGATGTAAAACGGTAAGAAGTTGTGCTAATCATGGTTATCTTTTCGCTCCGATTCCTTTGATAATTTTACGGTAGGCATCGCAAAAGAGCTCGACGCCCGCTTTTTCCAGTTCCTGCGTGATCGACTGCAAATCTATTCCGGCGTGTAATAATTCTGCCATTGCCAAGCGCGCCTCACCAAGGCAAGTTTCTATCGCCGAGACCGCTACTCCATGATCGCGAAACGCATCAAGCGTAGCCGGCGGCATGGTATTGACCGAATCAGGTCCGATCAAAGCTTCCACATAAAGTACGTCGCTATAATTGGGATTCTTGGTGCCTGTGCTTGCCCAGAGAGGACGCTGAAGGTTGGCGCCCTTGGACTGAAGTTTTTGGAAACGCGGACCGCTGAATACTTTTTTGAATTCCTGGTATGCCACCTTTGAATTAGCAACTGCCGCCTTTCCCAGAAGACGTCCCAATCTCTCTTTTTCCGCGTGGTCGATAGCCGCTCTCATCTTGCCCTCAAGAATACTATCGACCGCAGTATCGACCCGGCTGACAAAAAAACTTGCCACTGAAGCAACTGTGTCTATTGAAAAATCAAGCCCTGCCCTCTTCTCAAGACCGCGGATATACGCTTCCATCACCTCACGGTAACGCTCCAGGGAAAATATCAGTGTGGCGTTGACATTCATGCCCTCTGCCAATGCCGTCGTAATTGCCGAAAGTCCTTGGCGAGTGGCCGGAATCTTGATCATGGCATTGGGCCGGCGGACAAGACTCCACAGCTGGCGCGCTTCCTGAATCGTGCCATCCGAGTCGTACGCCAAAAACGGGCTGACCTCGATAGAAACATAGCCGTCTAGTCCGCTTGTCTCCCGATGAAGGGGCAAAAAAGCATCGGCCACTTCCTGAACAGCGCGCACCGCCAACGTCTTATAGATCTGCTCATCGTTTTGCGTCTTGGATAGAGAGCGTATCTGGGCGTCATAGATACTCCCCGCCAGCGCTTTTTCAAAAATGGATGGATTGGTAGTAGCCCCACGCAAACCATCCTCTTCGATCATCCGGCGGAACTCCGGAATCTCGATCAGTCCGTCATACCAGAGACTTTGGCCTAATTTTAGAGTTTGTAACGTCGGGCTTTCAAATTTTGTCTGTTGCATGCGTTTCTCCGGATCAAACTTCAAGCAATTATTTTAATTTATGCTTATCAGCCAACACCGTCGGCGTTTCACATCAAGATCATTTCATGACCGTAATTAAAAATTTTTTGATATCCCTTTCACCTGCCGTGTCGCACAACCATACAGTGACCACGATCTGCGGCGGAGAATCTATCAATAGCTCAAACACACCTAAAGCTTCTTCACGACACCGCAACATCATACACTTCTTTGGGCCTTGTAATCAATGCTTCCGCGTTCGGACATCAAACAAAAAATTCGTCGAGTCGAATCATAAAACAACCAGCCGTCTTATCGGCCCGCGGCAATTACCAGATAATTTACGTAAATATATCTGAAAAGGGGCAATTGACCAGGTTGCAAGAAGTCTCGGGGAACCTACATTGAATGAATTTTTTTGATCCGAAAAAGATCCCCTAACATCCGAAAAGAATCGCGTAGGACGCTGACCTTGCTGTCTTTACCTTGACTCCACATCACGGGAACTTCGGTGACTTTATAACCCTTCTTGCGGGCAAGGTAGAGAATCTCAACATCAAAGCTGAACCCCTCCAGCTTTTGAACGGAAAAAAGCTCTTGCGCGGCATTCTTCTTAAAACACTTAAACCCACATTGTGAATCCTTAATGCCCGGCAACACCAAAAACTGCACAAAAAAATTAAAGATCCTGCTCGACAACGCCCGCCGAAAACTTTGATGTGTGTCGGAGCCCCATAACTTTTTCGCGCGTGACCCGATCGCTATATCCGATCCCTGTTGAATCACGCTGAGAAGTTTATCAACTTCTTTTATCGGAGAGGAAAGATCCGCGTCGGTCAAAAGCATGTGCTCCCCTCGCGCCTCCAGCATCCCCTGACGCACAGCAGCGCCCTTTCCGCGGTTTTTGGCATAAGAAATAAGACGTATATCCGGTAATTTCTCGGAAGCAATAAAATCCCTTACCAGTGAAGCGGTGCGATCAGAGGAGCCATCGTCAACGATCAATATCTCCCAGAACTGGTGCTTAACGCGGCGATAAGCGTCTACACGACGGATCGTGTCGACAACAACCCGCTCTTCATTAAAAACCGGGATAATGACAGAAAGAAATACTGAGCCGGTATCTTGGGGCATTTATTTTTTATTCCGCCGAAGTTCTTGCCTGAAATATTCAAGGGTCTTGGCCAAACCCTCCCCCAGAGCCACTGACGGCGACCAATCCAGCTCGTTCTTGACCAACGTGATATCAGGACAACGTTGTTTGGGGTCATCCACAGGCAGTGGCCGGTAAACGATCTTACTTTTGGATCCGGTCATCTGAAGGATAAGCTTGGCCAGCCGCAAAACAGACATCTCATTGGGATTACCCAGATTGACCGGCCAGTGAAGATCGGACAATGAAGTCTCATAGATGCCTCGGACAAGATCCTCGACATAGCAGTAACTTCGCGTTTGTTCCCCCCGGCCGTACACTGTCAAGGGCTCGCCCAAAAGGGCCTGTGTCATAAAATTGGGAATGACCCGTCCGTCCTGTAGCCGCATACGCTCACCGTAAGTATTGAAAACGCGCACAATCTTGGTATTGACCCGGTAACTACGGTAATAGGCCATTATCAGCGCTTCCGAAAATCGCTTCGCCTCATCATACACGCTCCGCGGCCCGACAGGATTCACATGTCCCCAATAACTCTCTTTTTGCGGACTGGTCTCAGGATCCCCATATACTTCACTGGTGGATGCATGCAAAAAAACGGCTTTTTTCTCACGCGACAAATCCAGAAGGGTCCGTGTGCCTATTGAGCCGACCGCCAACGTCTGAATAGGGTACTTCAAATAATCCGGAGGGCTGGCCGGCGAAGCGAAATTCAATATCATATCCACCGCTCCCGCAATACGGAACGGCCGCGTAATATCGGTCTTTTTGAACTCAAAACGCCTGTCCTTCAAAAGATGACTGATATTCCGCCGGGACCCGGTCAGAAAATTATCGATCGCGATAACCCGGTTTCCCTTGCGAATGTAGTAGTCACATAGATGCGAGCCGATAAATCCGGCGCCTCCCGCTACAAGCACTGTTCTTATTTTAGCCATGAGTGACCCTGTATCTCCAGTCGTTTAATATATCACACAAAGAATCTTTCAGCCTGATCCGCGGCCTCCAACCGGTCTGCTTCATAAATTTGGCGGGATTTCCAACCAAGCGAGGCAGGTCCTGGGCACGCAAACGCTTCGGATCTTTTTTGATCTGGATCTTCACATGACTGAACTTCAAATAAATATCAAGGACCTCCGCCACGGTATGCCCACGGCCCGTGGCAATGTTGTATACCTCGCCCGCCTTTCCTTTTTCCAACGCGAGCCAGTAAGCGCGCACCATGTCCCGGACATCCGCGTAGTCGCGGACTGAATCCAAGTTACCTACCATAATCTGCGGCTTTTGCCTGCCCGCTTCGATCAGCGCAATCTGTCTGGCAAGACTTGCCGTGACAAAATCAGCGCTTTGCCGGGGTCCGATCTGATTAAAACCGCGGGTCCGCACAATATTCATTTGATAACGCCGAAAATACAGCTCGGCCAGCCTGTCTTGCGCGATCTTAGACACCGCATAAGGACTCATCGGGTTCATCGGAACCGTCTCATTGATCCGCGCTATATTCTTTGGGGGAATGCCATACTCATGAGCAGAACCCGTCAGTTGGACAATCGCGGCGGGACAATGCTTGCGAACGGCTTCCAATAGATTAACCGTTCCGGTAATATTCTGTTCAAATGTCTTAGCGGGAAATTCCCAGGATGCCGGCACGCCGGCTTGCGCCGCCAGATGAAAAATACGTTCAGGCCTTACAAACCGCACGAGTTTTTCAAGATGCTTGGCGTCCGCGATATCACAAGAATAAATCCGCCGTTTTCCCCTGGCTACACGCCGCGCCAGTCCGTAAACCTCAACGCCATCGCCGGCGGATAAAAAATCCGCCAAATGGCTTCCGACAAATCCTGTGATCCCGGTAATAAGCACTCGCATAGATAATTAGTTTAACAGATATTCCTTAAGACTGTCTTGCCATGGACGTAAACGTACCCCAAAGGTCCGCTCAAAACGCAGGCTCGACATCACCGCATAGGCCGGCCGCACGGCCATACGTCCTTTGATCGACGATCGTTCTGCCTTTTGAACTTCAACGTCTTTCAAGCCCAGGATGTCCTTCATCGCGACTGCCATCTGGTGGCGGGTAGCACTGCCGGAATTGCATACATGATAGACCTGGGCGGCATTTCCGATTGGGCGCGGTTGCAAAAGCCCCAGCGCAATTCGCTCAACCGCATCCGAGAGGTCTTCGATATAGGTCGGCGCATCAGTTTGATCGTCCAACACAGACACGATCCGTTCACTCCTGAGCCTCTGCGCGATAATGTTCACAAAATTGGCATCGTTACCAGACCCGAATAGCCAGCTACTACGCACAACCGCCGTTGCGCTCTGACAGCGCACCGCATAATATTCACCTTCGAGCTTGGTCAAACCATAAATATTTACCGGCGAGGTATTGTCCTCTTCGGTATACGGCGAACTCTTGAGGCCATCAAAAACATAATCGGTGCTAATATGCACCAGCGCCGCCCCGGAACGACCGCAAAAATCAGAAATATTTTTTACCGCGGCGGCATTAGTGGCGTGCGCAAGAGCAGGATCCTTTTCACAGCCATCGACATCCGAATAAGCGGCTGTGTTGATCACCAGATCAGGTTTTAAGGCCTTAAAACAAAGGTCCAGCTGTTCCCTGCTTGAGATATCACACGCGTTCGTGCCCTCACGCCCGCTCTTGGAAATACCCAAGATCTGATTGCGTCCGGCAAGCCGGCGACAGAGCGAGCGGCCAAGCATTCCCGAGGCTCCTGTCACAAGGATCTTGCGGCCGCTAAGGCCCGCGGTATCAGTGCCCTTCAAGCCTTGGCCCGGCCGGAATAAGCTTTTTCATAGTATTTCTTGAACTCTTGGCTTTTTTCTTTGATCGCGCGCCACCACGCCTCGTTCTGGCGATACCAACGCAATGTCGAGCCAAAAGAATCTTTGAACGTGAACTTTTCCTTCCATCCTAGTTCTTTTAATTTTGATGCGTCAAGCGCATACCGGCGGTCATGGCCCAGCCGGTCCTTTACATGCTCGATCATCGTTTCGGATTTGCCTAACTCCTTCAGAAGAGTTTTGGTCATCTGCATGTTAGTCAGATAATTCTTGGACGAAATATTGTAAGCTTGCCCCGTCCTGCCCTTGCGGAACACGGCCAGGATGCCGGTGCAATGATCCTCCACATAGATCCAATTACGGATCTGAAGGCCATCGCCGTAAATCGGCAATTTTTTTCCCGAAAGCGCGTTGGAGACAAATAGAGGAATGACCTTTTCCGGATACTGAAAAGGCCCAAACGTATTGGACCCGCGCGTGACCACCACATTTAGCCCGTGAGTCCCCACGTAGGACAGAGCTAGATGATCCCCTGCTGTTTTAGCGACCGAATAGGGGCTCGAAGGATTGGCTGGATCGGATTCTTTAAAGAAACCCTTGTCCCGACTGCCGTACACCTCATCGGTGCTGACATACAAAAATCGGCCAATACCTTTTTTTCGCGCGGCTTCTAAAAGAACATAAGTACCGAAAAGATTGGTATCAAAAAAAGCTTTTGCATCCAAAAGGGAGCGGTCCACATGCGTCTCAGCCGCCAGATGGAGTACGCCCTGGCAGCCTTCCATCGCGCGGTCCACGGTGGCGGCGTCGCAGATATCTCCGTTAATAAAACGGTATCGGGGATTTCCTTTTATTTCCTTGAGCCTGGAAAGATCGCCGCTGTAGGTTAATTTATCAAGATTGACGATCGAAACGTTGGGATCTCTATTCAACCAGTACTTGATCAGGTAAGAACCGATAAATCCGGCGCCGCCGGTAACAAGATATTTCTTAAACTTTACCGCCATATTTCTTTCCGTTCTTTTTTTCAAGAAGAGATTTTTTGGCGACCAGATGGTTAGCGTGTAAAAGCGAATCAAAAGTACCGCTATCGGTCCACCAACCGTCCAAAATATCGTATTCGAGCTCCCCGCGACGAATGTACGCGTTATTCACATCCGTGATCTCCAATTCTCCGCGCTTAGAAGGTTTCAAAGTCTTGATAATATCAAAAACACTCTCGTCATACATGTAGATACCCGTTACCGCCAGACTTGATTTGGGTTCTTTGGGCTTCTCCTGAATCTCCAGAATCTTATCGCCCTTCAAGGTAGCCACACCGAATCGCTGGGGATCCTTGACCTCCTTTAATAGAACGCGGGCGCCTTTTTTTTGCTTTTTAAAATTATCCACGTATGGCTTGATGCTTTTCTCGATGATGTTGTCACCCAAGATCACCACCACGCGGGCGCCCTTGGAAAAATACTCTGTGATCGAGAGAGCCTGCGCGATACCACCCTCGCCTTCCTGATAAGTATAATTGATATGCGAGAGTCCAAATTCCTGTCCATTACCCAAAAGCCTCAAAAAATCTCCGGCGTGGTTGCCACCGGTGACCAGTGAGATATCCGTAATGCCCGCGTCGACCAGAGAAGAGATGGGATAGTAGATCATCGGTTTGTCATACACGGGCAACAGATGCTTGTTGGTGATCTTGGTTAGAGGGTGAAGCCGCGTACCAAGCCCGCCGGCGAGAATAATGCCTTTGAGTTCCATCGGACCACTCACTACGAAGGCCTCCCGATCGAGAAATAACGGAATCCCAACGCACGCATCTTCTTTGGGTCGTAAATATTGCGTCCATCAACCACAACGGGCTGTTTGAGAATTTTTTTTACCTTCGCCATATCGATTTCTTTGAATTCATCCCATTCGGTCAGTATCACCAGGCAATCACTGCCCTTGCAGGCGGCATAAGCATCCTTGCAGTAGACAACACCTCTGAGCATCCTCTTGGCGTTCTCCATCGCGTGCGGGTCGAAGGCGCGGACCGTGGCGCCCAACGCTTGAAGATCTCCGATAATATCAACGCTGGGCGCGAAACGCATGTCGTCGGTGTCAGGTTTGAAGGAGAGTCCCAGAACCGCGATGGTCTTGGATCTGATGTTCCAGAGGGCGCCTTCGACTTTTTTTACGAAAAATTTTTTCTGGTCTTCGTTGATCTTTTCAACCGCCTTCAGGAGCTGGAAATCATAACCGAGCTTTTCTGAGATACGGATGAAAGCAGCTAGATCCTTAGGAAAACAAAAGCCACCAAATCCCAGACCGGCGTTTAAAAAATTTTTTCCGATGCGCCGGTCCAGGCCGATTCCTTGAGCCACTTGTTCAACATCCGCATCCGCCAGCTCGCACACGCGACTAATGGCGTTGATAAAAGAAATTTTCATCGAGAGAAAAGAATTGGAAGCATGCTTAATGATCTCGGCACTCTTGATATCGGTAAAAAGCATCTGCGCCTTGAGCGGTTTGTACAATTCAGTCAACAGCGTACGTGCCTTTTTTGACTCTACCCCCAGCACGATCCGGTCAGGGCTCATAAAATCCTTCACGGCCGTGCCCTCGCGCAAAAACTCCGGGTTGGAAGCGACATCGAAAGGGACATTTTTTTTGCCATAGCGTTTGATGGTTTGCTTGATCCATTCTCCGGTCTGCACCGGCACCGTACTTTTTTCGACGATAAGTTTGTAGGAGGTCATTTCCCCGGCGATCATGCGAGCCACGTTCTCGACAAATGAGAGATCCGCTTCGCCATTGTTTTTAGGCGGTGTTCCGACCGCGATGAAGATGATATCAGCCTTGCGAACCGCCAAACGAAGGTCCGTGGTAAAAAAAAGATGCTTTTTGGCAATGTTTTGGCGCACCAACTCTTCCAGGCCCGGCTCATAGATGGGCATCTTCCCTTTTTTGAGCATAGCGATCTTTGCCCGGTCAATATCCACACAGGTAACCGTATTGCCAAGGCTTGAAAAGCATGTGCCGGTCACAAGGCCGACATAGCCGGCGCCCACCACCGTTATCTTCATGAATTAGTCATGCCCAAAGGACTGGCTTTGGGATGATTATAGGACTGCTGGAACCTGAACGGTGTCGAGGGGAATGCCTTGAGCCTGAGAGCAAAATAAAAAGTATCTCCGCCGTCATATCCATGGTTGTAGGTGAAATCAGTGATCACGCAACTCCAGGACTTGGACACCGTAGCCTCAAATTCCTGCGAAGTTCCTTCCTGGAACTCAAAACGGTCGTAGACCTTGAACTCCATGTCGCGCCATTTAAGAGTCACTTCCGCGGTCGTCTGGCTGCTCTGATCCAGCACATAGCGCTGTCCCACGGCCACTTTCCACGGCCCGCGGTCAAAATACACATCAAAATTAGCCGTATCCACCTTGCCAAGATGCGGATTAAAGTTCACGTCGGACTGCATGCCAAGCCACGCGTACGGGCGCAATTCGGTGGTCAGACCCACGCGGTCAAACCGGTTATTCAAAAAATTATAATCCGCGAAAGGAATGATGCGCGCGAACTCACGAGTGTACAGCGAGCCGCCCAGGCTCTTATGCTTGGTCTGGATCTTGTTCTCAAAACTAAAACGGGCAAAATTCTGTTTGTCTAAAGCATCCAGCTCATCAAACTGCTGTAAGTGCTGATAATAAACGGTCGGCGTCGGACGATAGTTGTAGCTGACCGTCGGCTGAAAAATATGGCGGATCTTGTTGATGTCCAGCCCCCAGGCATCGATGTAAACATCATAAGTCTTGTAAAATCTTGTGTTGATGTCAACGCCCGCGTCGACGGCGTTGCGGCTGCGGCTGGTATCACCGTCCAAGTCCCGCGAATAATAGGTTTCCCGAGTGCCCACCCGCGGAGTCACCGAAACATCTCCGACCCTGCCCGCGTAGGATAGCGTATGATTCAAATCAAAACGCGTGACGTCCAGCTCCTCACGACTGTCATTGTATTCCCTTTGAAGATTGGTAAACTGCGCCTCCTGCCTCAGATAAAATTTCGTGCCCGAGAACTGACGGTTGTGCGTATCAAAACGGATCTCGGGGTCACGGTTAACGGCATTGACAAAATTATCGATGCGGTGACGTTCAAGAATGCTCATCGTGTACTCCGGCTTCGCCGTAATGATCGAGACATAGTTATCCGGCACGATATTCTTCTCATATTCGCTGCGATAGAAAAAATCCTTGATGAACGTGTCATAACTGATCTGATTGATCTCAGCG
>CAZAPB010000032.1:0-12474 GCA_964486835.1 uncultured Planctomycetia bacterium | reverse complement strand
AATGCCGCCTCGCTTTCATGTAAATAATTCAAGCTGAACTCCCGGACCGTCACTTCCCGCGGCTGAGGCACCGGGACCTCGCCCTTGCGGGCAAGCTCATACATTTTTTTTCCATCCTTTTTTAAAGCGGAAAAAATCGGCGGAGTTTGTAAAATTGTTCCTGTAAAAGATAAAAAAACATCCTCGATTTTTTTCTCCGTCAGCACGGACGGCGGGTCGTCAAAGCTGATCTTTCCGTCAAGGTCATAGCTGTCGGTCTTGGCGCCGAACCAGATAGTGCCCTCGTAAGATTTGTCCATCCCTATGAATTCTTCGGCCCTTTTGGTCCATTTGCCCAAAAGAAGCGCCAAAAGACCGGTTGCCAGCGGGTCTAGCGTTCCCGCGTGCCCTACTGCTTTCTGCCCTGTTTTGCGGCGCACAAAATCCACGGCGTCATGACTGGTCCATAAAATGGGTTTATTGAAAAGCAGGAGTCCGTCCATTGAGGTAACCGAAACGCTTATTCTTCCGGTTTTTCTTGGTGGATCTTTTTAAATATCTCTCCGAGTTTGAAGCTCTCTTCAATGGAGGGATCCAGCTCAAACCTGAAATCCATGGCAAATTTCATATTGATGCGCTCAACCGCCAGACGCCTGATATAACCGGCATTGTCCCCGATAGCTTCGGCAGTAGTTTTCTTTTGCGCATCATCTCCGAGTACGCTGTACAACACCTTGGCAAAGCGGAGGTCCTCGGTCACCTCCACACGCGTGATCGTGACAAACCCGATCCTTTTGTCCGACAAGTCTTCCAAAAAGATCTTACTGACGATCTTGCGCAGTTCTTCTCCCACCTGGCTGGATCTCTGTGACATACTCACTCCCTCTCTTTCTTAAACTATTTATGGCCTTGGATGAAACTTTGCGTGTATCGACTTAAGTCGCGATTTCTCAATATGTGTGTAAATCTGAGTGGTGGCGATATCCGAATGCCCCAATAGTTCCTGTACTACCCGCAGGTCCGCCCCACCCTCCAATAAATGCGTCGCGAAGGAATGACGGAAAATATGAGGATAGATCTCTTTTTGTATCCCCGCATGCTTGGCATATTTTTTCAAGATCATCCACACGCTTACGCGCGACATTTTCTTGCCCTGCCGTGACAAAAAAAGCGCCTCTTCGGCTCTCCCTTTGAGCCAAACCGGCCGCACCTTCTCAAGATAGCGCTCGAGACTTTGCCGCGCGCTCTTGCCCACAGGCACCATCCGCTCCTTCTCGCCCTTGCCGCGGATACGCACGTAGCCGGTCTCAAAATTGAGCGACCCAACTTTTGTGGTCACCACTTCCGTGGCACGCGAACCGGTCGCGTACATAAACTCAAGCATCGCCTGGTCGCGAATGCCCTGAGCTTTGCGCAAATTGGGCGCTTTAAGCAGTGTCTCCATTTCCTGCACACTCAGCACTTCGGGCAGATGTTTCCAGAGTTTGGGCGCTTCAAGACTCTCCGTGACATCTTCAGCAAGCCTGCCTTCGGATACAAGAAAACGGTGGAACATTCGCACCGCCACCAGTTCCCGCGCCACAGAGACAGGCGAAAGCTCGCGATCACGCTCCGACAAGAGAAAATCCATAATCTCTTTTCGGGTCACATCCACAGGGGCAACAATTCCATTTTTCTTCAAAAAAGCGGTATAGCGCTTCAGGTCCCGTCCGTAGGAAAGCGTCGTGTTCTTCGAAAGGCCTTTCTCTATCGAAAGACTGTCAAGGAAGAGAACGACGAGGTCGATCACGCTTTCGCGGGGGCTTGGCTATCCTCGGCAGACGCTACTTCCGGCCTGTCCGGATCGACAGGGGCGCTCTCCTGGTTTCCAAGATCCACATTGTCGGCCAATAGATCGCCCTTCACCTTGTCATAATAAAAATTATTATCGATTGCACGCCGTATGCGTGAAAGCTCGGTACGCAAAGGTCCTGCCTGAGAGGTTCTGCCGGTGTCATCAAGTTTTTTGACAACCTCCGCCATGTCATTGATAATAACACCGAGCTCTTGGCTCTTTTGGGGCTTTAAGTACTGCTGCATCTGCTGAAGATTGCCAACGGACTCCTGCGCGGCCCTGGCAACCTTCTTTCCGTTGCCGGTCAAATTGTTCAAAACTTCGTCGTGCCAGCTTCTCCAGAGAGTAAAATGCGTCTTGTAATAATAAGCATTGGAATATTTCTTCACGTAAGCGCCTTCGTCAAAATAGATCGACGAAGCCACATGCTTGGGTTGTTTGGGTTTGCGCGTAAATTTTCGCTGAACAGTCTCGCAACCGGAAAGCGAAGCCATCATGAGAACCAGAAGAATAAAAGCAGTGGATCGTTTCATCGCATCTCCTTTACCATCAGTCTTTGACCAACTTCAAAAAATCTTCTTGGCCAAGCACCGTCACGCCCAATCTTTGGGCATCCGAGAGCTTGGAACCCGGCTCAAGGCCGGCAACCACTCCTGAGGTCTTCTTGCTGACACTCGAGGATACTTTCCCACCACGGGACTCAATAAGCCGTGTCGCTTCATCTCTGGAAATACCGTTCAGAGTTCCCGTCAGCACATAGATCTTGCCGCTAAGCGCGCCTGCGCCTTCCGGCGAAAGCCCGTCAAGCGACTCCTGCATATTAACACCGATCTTGGCAAGCTTCTCCAAAATTTTTTGGTTACCACGGTTGGCAAAAAACTCAAGCAGTGCTCCGGAGATCGCCTGGCCGACAGTCCCGACCGATTCCATCTCTTCCTTACCGGCAGACGCCAAAGTATTCATTGCGCGGAATTTCCGAGCCAAGACTTTGGCGGCGCCGGATCCGACATGACGAATACCCAGCGCGAATAAAAAACGGGAAAGGCCCCGGCCCTTACTTGCCTGTATTTGCTCCAGAAGGTTATCCGCCGAACGCTCCCCCATGCGCTCAAGCCCGGCAAGCGTCTCTTTTTTCAAAGAATAAATATCGGTAAAATCACACACCAAACCCTGATCGACCAGCTGATCGACCAACGCATCCCCCAAACCCTCGATATCCATGGCCTTGCGTGAAGCAAAATGCAATAGTTTGGCCTTAAGCTGGGCCGGGCAGCTAACGTCAAGACAGCGATAAGCGGCTTCCTCGGGGTCACGGGCAGTCTGCGAACCGCACACCGGACATTTTTTAGGAAAAATAAATATTTTCTCGTGGCCGTTCCTCAAGTTCTTTAGCACCTCGGTCACCTGGGGAATGATCTCTCCGCTTTTTTCAATATAGACCCAGTCGCCGATACGTAAACCCAGTCTTTCGATTTCATCCTGGTTGTGAAGCGTGGCCCGTGAAACCGTTGTTCCCGCTAGAAATACCGGCTCAAGCAAGGCAACCGGCGTCAATACGCCGGTGCGGCCGACCTGGATAATGATGTCTTTGAGACGCGTTTTGGCTTTTTCGGCGGGAAATTTATAGGCCACCAACCAGCGCGGACTCTTGTTGGTGGCCCCCAGCTGTCGTTGTTGGTCAAGACTGTCAACCTTGAACACCAGGCCGTCAATATCATAATCAAGCGCCTCTTTTTTCTTTTGCCACTCGTCACAGGCGGCATAGACATCATCCAGGCTTTGACAGAGACGGGAATACTTATTCACCGGAAGACCCCAGACCTTAAAAGCATCCAAAATCTCCGAATGCTTTCTAAAGGATTTTGGGTCGTAAATACCGACGCTGTGAGCAAAAAAAGACAATCTTCTTGAAGCGACGACGGAGGAATCCAAAAGCTTGAGCGATCCGGCGGCGGCGTTACGTGGATTAACAAACAATTCTTCGTCCTCTTTTTCCCGCTCAATATTAAGACGCTCAAATGTCTTCTTATCCAGGAAAACCTCACCGCGCACCTCAATTGAACCGGGTATGGTTGGGCCCTTAAGACGCCCAGGAACCGTCGAGATAGTTCTTACATTGGCGGTGACATCATCACCATGCTGGCCGTCACCCCGTGTGGCCGCCCGAACCAGCACTCCGTCCTCATACAAGAGTGACAGCGATACTCCGTCGATCTTAAGCTCCATCACGTATTGGAGCCCGCCGTCATCTAGATTTTTCCGGATCCGCTTATCAAAATCGGCCAAGTCCTCCTTGGAATAGGTATTGTCAATGCTAAGCATGGGAACGGGGTGATTTACTATCGCAAAAGACCGTAAGGGTGCGCCCCCAACCCGCTGTGTCGGCGAATGAGAAGAAGCAAGCTCGGGATGTTCTTTCTCAAGACTCTCAAGCTCCTTGACCATGGAGTCGAATTCGGCGTCTGATATTTGCGGCTTGGCTTTTTCATAATAAAGACGGTTATGCCGCTCTATTTCTTTTCTTAATTTATTGATTTGGGCCTTGGCGGCGGAAGGATCTTTGGGGTTCATAGAACGCGCTGTTAGTGGTCAAACTCAACGATAAAATCAGAGAATTCTCCTGTGGCCGTCTCCCACCGGATATCCGTCTTTTTGATGTGACGTCCCAGCATTCCGTCCTGTATCTGCTGGAAAAGCTTTTCAATATCGGTTTTTGTGCCTTCACAGATCAGCTCGACGCGCCCATCAGCGAGATTCTTGACCCAGCCGCCCAAACCGATTTCAAGCGCATATCCCTCAGCCGTGTATCGAAAACCAACACCATGGACACGGCCGCTGTAGTAAACATGGGCGCGTTGAAGATCTTTGACCTTCTTGCTTTTCATAAAATAAGCCCCAATCTGATAATCATGATTATATCAGTTTAAGAGCGCTCCCTCCAGACGCAATAGATGAGCTTTCTTTCTCAAACCGTAAGCGTAGCCAGTCAGCGAACCATCACCGCCGATAACCCGATGGCACGGCACGACAACGCATAGCGGATTAGCGCTTATCGCGGCGGCGACAGCCCGCACTGCCCTTGGTTTGCCAATAGCCCCGGCGATCTGACCGTAAGTCGCTGTTTTACCGTAAGGTATTTTTAAAAGCTCGAACCATACCCTTTTCTGAAAAACGGTTCCCGCCATAGAGATCGGCAAGGAAAAACGCGATCGTTTACCTGTGAAGAATTCATCCAGCTGAAGGGCATATTTTTTTATAACAGAGGGCCTATCCGGAGAGTCCTTCCCCGGTCGGCTCACAAACTCCACAGCGTTTACCTTTTGTTGGGTGCCGCGAATACGCAGGATTCCGCAAGGCAGGCGGACATAAGCGCTCATGTTAGATCTTTTAGAATACTGAGAAAAAATTCCCGGTCCTTAGGGTGCGTCAGAAGCCCGGCGACCTCTTTTTTTGAAACCCAGCGCGCCTCAGGGTTGTGCGGATCCGTCGGATTGAGGGTCGTCTGGGCGGTTTCAAACAAAAAGAATGTGAGAATCTTGAGCTCTGAAATATCATCATCGCCCGACAGCCCGATCTTGGGCCGCTCATAAGTTCCCAGTTCACGGACAAAATGCAGATCCGTAATACCTGATTCCTCGGCGATCTCACGCTTGGCGGCCTCCAGCGCGGTCTCGCCCGCGTCAATGTGACCCTTGGGCAACGACCAGGAGTTACGGTTTTGATTGACGACGAGCACTTCGCTGATCGAGTTCAAAACAATACCGCCCGCGCTATGGGTTTTTTTCACAATAAACCTTTTTTCTAGCTTTATATCGAATAACGGCTGTAAATAGTATCGGATGGACAGAGCTGAAAAATTGTCACTAAAGCGTTGGCTCCAAAAAATTCCAGAAACTCACCTTTCGCACCACGAGCGCCTTCATAGCCACATCGGCAAAAAAAACTTACCAACCCGATCAGCACAACAAACTCAGTAGCGGACTTATGGTTAGGTGTTTTTAAATTTCAGAACATTAGGATCGATCAAAAAAATGGTCGGGATGCAGGGATTTGAACCCTGGACCTCCTGGTCCCGAACCAGGCGCGCTAGCCAAGCTGCGCTACATCCCGATAAAATTATGCGATCATCCGCGGTTATTATGCTACTTGCCGGAGCAGATCATTATAAATGAGAGTCCTGACGATGTAAATGACGGGTTTTTTCAGGCGTCTCCTCCGAAAGAGCTTTGTAAACCATGATCTGAGTTTTGGTAATTCTCTGATCCATTATCCATTTCAAAATACACAGCGCACCAAACACCGTCCATTGCACAAAATGCATGCGGTCGAAAAAAGACAGAGAAAAAAGTGCCGCGCCGCCAAGAAGCCAAAGCGCGTTGATAAGTTTTTGGCGCGCGAGCGGTTTTTTAAAGGGCGTGATGGTTTTGTGACAGTAAGGACAGCTAGCCGTTCCTTTCCCGGGAACCAACAACTTGGCTTTGGCCAAGACCTCTAGAGGGACCTCCTGGCTCTCGGCCTCGCTCATCCGTGAAATCAGACCTCTGACCGACGCCACAAACACCTGGTCATCTTCATGCCCCTTTAAGTGATCAATCATACGCGCAAGCTCTTCGGGGGCCATCTGGTCAGTCAAAAAAAGATATAGGTCCTGCGCTGTCGGATATGCCTCGATAGAGCGGCGGCCCAAACCCGCCGATGCCCGATCAGAGGCAATATATTTTTTTATCTCATTGTCTATAATATCCATAAATCTCTCCTATTATACCTGACGACGAGGGGCCTTGTTTTCGTTCATCCAAAAAGCCCTTTTTTTATAAATTTTTCTCTCATCTTATCTTTTGCTCGCCTAATGGCCGAGGATACCGTATCCTGGGGAATTCCCAATATCTGCCCGATCTGTTGATGTGTTTTATCGTCGAATACATCCATTTCAAGGCAAGCGCGTTCACGCGAACCCAACGATTCAAGCACCTCTTCAACAATCGCCTGCTTTTCACCGCGGTGCGCCTGGTCAGCGGGATTCTCTTGATCCGCCCATTCCAACTCCCCAGCCAAACCTCCCTCATTGATGCCTCGCGGCTCTGCGTCGATATAGACACTTCGCCCTTCAGCTCTGGAGATTGCCTTCATGCGATCAAGTGTCAGGTGTGCCGAAAGAACCACGAGAAACTTCTTGATATTAGCCGCGTCTTTCAAGCGAAGCATCTCTTTCTTTTCCAGGATCCTCTGAAATACCTCCTGAAAAAGTTCCGCCGGAAGATCGTGGCGTGAGCCAAAGCTTGACTGAGACAGCGTTTGACGGATAGACCAGAAGATCAACTTTGAATAGCGCCGGATAAACTCATCCCAGGCGCCCTCATCCTGGCGCAGGCAAGCCCCTAGAAGAGCTTCTTCACCGGACGGTGACGGCATCAGGTCCCGATTTTAACATTCTTGAGGATGCGTTCAAGCGTCGCAACAGCCGATAATATCGCCAAACGGCTGGTTTTCGGATTTTGTTCTGACGGAAAATTTTCGGTCCTGGCATAAAACGAACCAAAATCACCAACCACGTACACTTCATGCACATTGACCAGCATGTGAGGACAAGCGATGATCTTGACGCGCGTCCTTTTGGGCCCAATGCCGGCAGCGCTTAGCGTGGCAGAGACATTGATGTTTTTCGGAAAACCTTTCACAGCCGCTGTCGCGCTTCCCTCAAACAGAACCTTTTCCTCTTTGAGGTTCTTCAGGTTGATCCCCCGCTTGATGACATACGGAGCGTCCTCAAAACCCTGCGGAGGCTTGCGCGTAGTCAACGTCACCCGGTGGATCTTGCCGATACGCGCGGCCTTCAAACCGTCGATACCGACAACGCCCCCCGAAGGGATATAAAGACAGCAGTGATGGGCACGGGCCAACTTCATCAGCTCCTTTTCTTTGCCGATGATGCCTCCGACGCTCATGATCATGATGTCCTTGCCCAGACTCAGTGATTTTTTTGTTATTTCATAAGACACGTGCACGGAAGCTCCCTCAATGATCAGATCGCAGTGATTGATAAGGCTGTCCTGTGTCAGGATCTGGGGTCTGGGCTTGAGTTCTTTTTGAAGCTTTTTTGCATGGGAGATATCGATATCACTGATCGCTTCGAGGGTCACTTCTTCGGCAAAAATCCTTTGACAGGCCTTAGCCAGTTCCCTGCCGATAGTACCGCAACCAATAATGCCAACCTTGATCATGTCCGCTTACTTCCTGAGTTTAACACGGTTTTTGTCGTCAACAAAAATGACAGTAGGATGATGGCGGCGTGTTTCCACAGGTGTCATGAGTCCATAAGAAATAATGATGACCTTATCCCCCACTTCAGCCCAGCGAGCGGCCGCGCCGTTCATGCAGATGGTTCCCGAATTCGCCGGGCCCTCAAGCACATAAGTTTCAACACGCGTCCCGTTGTTCAGGTTGACGATCTGGACGCGTTCAAAAACACACATATTGGACTTTTTTAGAAGCGTCTTATCAATGGTGATCGAACCGGTATACTTGAGATTGGCCTCAGTGACCGTGGCTCCATGGATCTTGGATTTCATCATTACTCGAAGCATATAACTCCCGTTATTTTACACGAACCAGAGCATTGTCGATGAGACGCGCTTTTGAAAAATGAACCGCGACAGCGATCAAAACTTCCTGGCCTTTGTGTAATTTTACCACATTCCCAAGCGTGCGGGAATCGACTATTTCCACATAATCCACCCGCCCGCAGTGAGCCAAAGACAAGACTGCCAGCGCCTCTTTTTTAATCTTGGCCGGCGACCTTTCGCCCTCGGCGATTAATTCACAGGTGCGACGCAGTGACCGGGACAAGCTCACAGCCTCCGTCCGTTCCCCTGGCGAAAGAAATGCGTTACGCGAACTCATCGCCAGACCGTCCTTTTCGCGAATAATGGGAGCTCGGCATACACCAACCGGCATGTCCATATCCTTTATCATCTGCTCAAGGACACGGCACTGCTGAAAATCTTTTTGTCCCAAATAAAGACGATCGGGCAAAACAAGGTTTAAGAGCTTCATCACCACGGTGGTAACTCCCGCAAAATGCGTGGGACGGCTTTTGCCGCAAAGCGGCAAACTCAAGCGTGAAACAGAAACCGCTGTCTGAAAATCATCAGGATAAAATTCGCCTGCCTTGGGCATAAACAGCGCAGTGGCGCCGGCCTGACATAAAAGATCTTTGTCACGCCGGGGAGCGCGAGGATAACGCCTCAAGTCCTCACGAGGCCCAAATTGGAGCGGGTTAACAAATAAGCTGACGATTGTGACATCGTTCTCTTTTACAGAACGGCGGACCAAGGAGAGATGACCCTCATGCAAAAAACCCATCGTCGGAACAAAGCCCTTGGAACAATTTTTTCTTTTGAGGGAAACAATGTAATTTTGCAGTGCCTTGCGGCTAGTGAGAACTATCATGCAGGTCTTGGCGAAGGTTCTTGATGGATTTTCCAAGCCTCGGATGCACCAGGTCCGGAGCAATATCGGATAGCGGGTCTAAGACAAAAAAACGTTCATGGAGCCGCGGATGAGGCACGGCAAGGGTCTTGCCATCAACAATGACCACATCATCATAAAAAAGAATATCCAAGTCCATGGTTCGCGGCTGTGAATGCCCCTGCGCTTTTGTTCTTCCCAGGCGGCGTTCGACACCCTTAAGACGGCTTAAAAGATCCAGCGGCAGGAGGTCGGTTTTAATCATTAGTACACCGTTAAGAAATTTTTCCTGTGCCAACCCCTCGCCCTGATACTCTGTTTCATAAATCCCAGACACGGTATCGACCGTCATTTCTTCATCTTCCCTCAAAAGCGAGAGCGCGCGATCAATGTTGGCGCGGCGGTCACCAAGATTGGATCCGAAACCAATATAAGCAATAGCCAAGAGAATCCCTCCTTAACGTGTGCCTGCAAACGCTTTTTTCATTCTCACGATTGCTTCACGGATCTGCGGCTGGGCGACAGTGAGAGTAAAACGCACATAACCTTCGCCGGGTTGACCAAAACCTACGCCGGGAGTTGCCACAATACCGGTCGTTTCAAGCAAATTCTTGCAAAAAAGGGTCGAATCCTTTTGGCCTTGCGGCAATCCGCTAAACACATAAAAGGTCGCCTCGTTCGCGCGCACGGGAAAACCCAAGCTTTGCAAACCTTTGACCAAAAGATCGCGGCGGCGGCGGTACATCGCATTGGTCTTCTTGATGAACGAAAAGCTTTGTTCCAGAGCCTGTGCGGACGCGATCTGGATGGCGGTAAACACCCCTGAGTCGACGTTGGACTTAACACGCAAAAGAGGCGCAATGACTTCTTCGCGGCCGAGCGCAAACCCAACCCGCCAACCGGTCATGTTGCATGTCTTTGACAGTGAATGAAATTCAATCGCAACTTCTTTTGCTCCGGGTATTTCAAAAATGCTGAGAGGTTTTTCTTTTCCAAAATAAACTTCGGAATACGCCAAGTCGGAGGCAATGAGTATCTTGTTGGCTCTGGCCCATTCGACAAGCCGGGTGTAAAAAGCGCGCGAAGCGACGGCTCCGGTCGGGTTGTTCGGATAGTTAACAAAGATCATCTTTGCTTTTTTTAAAATGTCGGCGGGAACCGCCTGAAAATCAGGAAGAAAACCTTTTTTTTCTTCCAGCGGCATCAGATAAGACCGCCCTCCGGCAAAAAGAGTGCCGCTCTTGTATGGCGGATAACAAGGGTCGGGCACAAGCACGACATCACCCGGATTGATGAAAGCCAGCGGCAGATGGGCAATGCCTTCTTTGGATCCGATCAGCGGAAGTATTTCTGTATCAGGATTGAACTCAAAACCAAACCGCTTTTTACACCACCGTGAAACTGCCTTCCGGAAAAACATATTACCGCGATCCAGAGGATAATGATGGTTATCACCGTCTTTGATCGCCTTTTTCATGGCGTTTAAAATAAACGACGGCGTCGGCTGATCCGGATCACCGATGCCAAAATCGATAACCTTGACGCCACGCTCGATAGCACGCCGCTTGGCCCGGTCTATCTCAATAAATAAATAAGGCGGGAGATTTTTGAGCCGGTCTGATTCTTCAAGAAAAAAACTCACTGTAAAACTTCTCTCATTGAATACAGGCCAGGTTTGGCCTTGACCACAAACTGGGCGGCGCGTAAAGCGCCCCTGGCAAATGTGTCACGCGAATGCGCGCGGTGGGTGATCTCGATAGTCTCAGCCGGACCCGCAAACAACACGGTGTGGTCGCCCACGATCTCGCCGGCACGGATTACCTGCATGCCAATTTCATCGGACGAGCGATCTTTGTCGACTTTTTCCTCGCTTCTGAACCTCAATACGGTTTTCAGATCCCATCCTTTAGCCACAGCAACGGCTTTAGCCAGCATCAGCGCTGTTCCGCTCGGAGCGTCTTTTTTGTGGCGGTGATGTGCCTCGGTGATCTCAATATCAAAATCAGCCGGGGCTTTTTTGGACGCTATACCGACAAGGTCCAGTACCAAGTTAACTCCCACGCTCATGTTTGAGGAGTACACGATCGCGATCGAGCCTGAAGCGGCGCGTATTCCATCCTCCAACTCAGCCCCAAGACCCGTGCTTCCGATCACAAGTCCCTTTTTATGCAAAAGCGCGGCGGCCAGCGCCAGCTTAGCTCCTTCCGGCCCGGTAAAATCAATCAGCGCATCACAAGCAGACAGCGCTGTCTCCCTGGCGGAATCAAGTGAAGTGACTTTGATGCCCATCGGCTTAGAATGCCCCAACAATAATCCGATATCAGAGCCTATCTTAACATCCTCTAATCCCGCCCGGTCAAACGCGCCCACGACACTGAAGCTGGCAGTGTCCTGATAAGCCAGAGCGAGTATCCGCCTACCCATCTTTCCTAATGCTCCGTT
This sequence comes from uncultured Planctomycetia bacterium, assembly GCA_964486835.1. Classification (GTDB taxonomy): domain Bacteria; phylum Omnitrophota; class Gorgyraeia; order 2-02-FULL-51-18; family 2-02-FULL-51-18; genus CAMDWQ01. The sequence continues at coordinate 752 of CAZAPB010000032.1, read as the reverse complement.
AACACCGACTTTGACCATTTTTATAATCCCTTATTTTTTAATCTGAGGATGCAAGCCGAAATCTTTGAGCGCCTGCACCAGGATCTTTTCGTTTGATGCCTGCATGGGACACAGGGGCAGTCTGACATCATCCTCACAAAGACCCAGCAACTTCATCGCGCGCTTTACCGGAATCGGGTTCGTCTCGATGAACAGAGCGCGGCATAGAGGAAACAATTGATGATGAAGCCCCTGAGCCATGGTCAAGTCACCCGCAAAAAAAGAATCCACCATCTTCGAAACAGATCCCGGGACAATGTTGGAGGCGACGGAGATAACGCCTTTAGCGCCTATCGACAAAAGAGGTAATGTCATCGAGTCGTCGCCCGATAGTACCGTGATATCACACAGAGAAATGATATGCGACGCCTGATCCATACTGCCCGTCGCCTCTTTGACCGCGACGATCGTTGGAATCTTGGAAAGACGCGCGATCGTATCCGGGGCCATATTGACTACAGACCGGCCTGGAATATTATAAAGAATGATCGGGATATTCACCGCCTTGGCAATCGCCTCATAATGGCGGTAGAGCCCCTCTTGCGTCGGCTTATTGTAATAAGGCGTGACTAAAAGAGCCGCATCCGCGCCGGCCTTTTTAGCGAATCGGGTAAGCGATATCGCTTCGTCCGTGCTATTGGAACCGGTGCCCGCAATGACGGGGACCTTTTTCTCGGCGGCTTCAATGACCACTTCAATTACACGCTGGTGCT
>CAZAPB010000031.1:0-12563 GCA_964486835.1 uncultured Planctomycetia bacterium | reverse complement strand
ATCGATCATCCTCGGCGCCGCTGCGACCGCCTTCGCCCTGGGGCTCACCGGCGGACTCAGCCCGGCGGCACAGGAGTCAACCACCATCATCATACCCGCGTCGATCGCCACCGTGCTGGTGGGTTTCTCCAACGGCGAAGTAGTCACTATTGATGTCTTGAGTAAAAATAGCAGTAACCTCGATGTTTTTGGCGCCAATGTTTACCGGGGTGCTTTTGGGTTTGGACGCAGTTTTTGGAGTGACGTGCGGGAGTATATGGATAAGCCGGTGTTCTTCACAGAGTACGGTTGCCCGGCTTATGTTACCGGCAAAGACCAGAACTATGCCGAGGAAAAACAGCTTGAATACCATCAGGGCAATTGGGAAGATATTATCAATAATACAGCCGGCTCCGGAATGGGGAATGCGATCGGGGGCACGGTTTTTGAGTTTGTCGATGAATGGTGGAAGTCGGGGTTGCCGCCCAAGTTCAGCGCTTCCGAACATGAGACAGTCGGCGATTTTACGGCAGCATTTCCGGATGGCACGATGCACGAAGAGTGGCTGGGACTTACAAGTCAGGGGGACGGAAGCCAATCGCCCTTTATGAGACAGTTACGCAAGGTGTATTTTTACTATAAAAAAGCGTGGAATGAGGAGAAATAAATGAACAGGATAATTATTTTTTTGGTATTTATTGCAGCGTCGTTTTCGGCCGGATGCTCCGGCACCAAAGAAGCCCCGCGCCAGCAAACATCTGTGGATATTCCCAAGCACCAGGCTTCAGGTGCCCAGGTTAAGGTAGTCGTTGATGCTAAAAATCCAGAAACTCAATCATATGAGACCGCAAGTTCGGATGTTGGTCCAGGTCCGGTACAATCTGGCATTGTGTACCGAAAAGTGCCCTCAATAAAAGCGATGAACAATGGGAAACCGTTTCGTGTCTACACAGACGCCAAGGCGCCTGATAATCATTTTAGTCCTTCCGGCTGGATGGGAGATTATGGCGATCTAAAAATTAATGACAAATTTGTTAATAATCCTTACAGTGGTAGCACTTGTATCCAGATCATCTATTCCAACAAGGCAGCGCAGGGTGCTCGTTGGGGCGGGATCTACTGGCAAAACCCCGCAAATAATTGGGGAAGCCGCCCCGGTGGATATGACCTGACCGGAGCCAAGAAACTGACTTTTTGGGCGCGTGGTGACAAGGGCGGCGAGAGGATAGAGGAATTCAAAACTGGGGGGATCTCCGGTGAATTTGGAGATTCAGATGTAGCCGCGATAGGGCCTGTTACGCTGACAAAAGATTGGCGGCAGTACACGATTGATCTAGAGGGTAAGGACTTGAGTTCTATCAGCGGGGGATTCTGTTGGGCAACCAACCTGGATGTAAATCCTGAGGGGGCAGTTTTTTATTTGGACGATATTCAATTTGAATAACGGGCGGTGTTAGGCTACTTTTGTATTAGTTTTTTTTCGACCAGGGTGATCAGGAAGTAAACGGGGGATCAGGTTTTTTCTGAGTTCCGTTTTTTGTCTTGATTTAATGATCAATAAGGAGGAAATATGAAAGCGAAGTTGTTCGTGCTGATGTTATCAGCTGTTGTAGGTTTTGGTGCGGTAGCATATGCCGAAGGCTCTTTTAAGACCTTCAACGTATACACCGACGCAAAGGCTCCGGATAATCACTACATTCCGTCAGGTTGGATGGGCGATTATGGTGATGTGAAGTACAACGATAAGTTCATGACCAATCCTCACGGCGGAACAACGTCGATGCAGATTATCTACACCAATAAAGCGACCCAGGGAGCTCGTTGGGCCGGTATTTATTGGCAGAATCCTCCAAATAACTGGGGAACGCGTCCGGGCGGATATGATCTGACTGGTGCCAAAAAGCTCACGTTCTGGGCTCGCGGCGAAAAGGGCGGGGAGAGGATTGAAGAATTCAAAATTGGCGGGATCACCGGCGAGTATGCCGACTCTGATGTTGCCGGTATTGGACCCGTTGTTCTTACCACTGAGTGGCAGCAGTTTACTGTTGACCTGAGCGGCAAGGATATTTCTTCGATCAGCGGTGGTTTTTGCTGGGCGACTAATCTGGATGTGAATCCTGACGGCGCTACGTTCTACCTCGATGATATTAGGTTCGAGTAAGAATTAAAATAAATCTAGACAGCGATAACACGCTATAAATAGTGTGTTATCGCTGTCTTTCCAACAAGCAAAAAAATAAGCGAAAATGATATCTTGAAAAAAATCATTGTTTTTCTTTGTGTGATCTTAGCGATTATTCTTGTCTGGGGCGTGTTATTGCCCAGCGGTTGTCTGCGTTATTCGAGGGTTCCGGATATAAAAATAGTCCGCGATGCCCAGACTGGGGACCGGATCATGATCGACGGCAAACCCTTCCTTGTACGAGGCACTTGTTATTCACCGGTGCCAATCGGAAAGGATTATGAATACAATTTTTGGGGTGATGATGCTAAGCCCTGGCTCGAGGACGGTAAGTTGTTGCGTTCTATGGGTGGTAATACAATGCGTTTTTACCGACTTGGTAAGAATCCGAATGAAGTAAAAAAGGTATTTGATGACCTCTACTATCGCCGTAATATCCGTTTTTTGTGCGGCCACTACTTGGGTTTTTGGAGTTGGCCCGCGCCTAATTACACCGACCCTGAATTCAGAGAAAAAATCCGCGGCGAAGTTTTGGAGATGGTCAGACTTTACAAGGATCACCCCGGGGTATTGATGTGGGTGCTGGGTAATGAGAACAACTATAGTTTTGATTTGAATGTTCAGCGGTGGACCAGCGATGAGATTGACAGCCTGAAGGATCCCGAGGCTCAACGCAGGGAGAAAGCAAGAATTTACTATACTTTTGTGAATGATCTGGCCAAAGATATTAAAAAAATCGATAAGAAGCATATTGTCGCGATGGGTGTCGGAGAGGTCACAAGCCTGGACCTGGCCAAGCCTGTTTGTCCGGATATAGACGCTTTAGCAATGATCTCATACCGGGGTCCTGGATTCGGCAATCTATTTCGTCAGATCAAACAGAAATTTGACATTCCGGTGGTAATGACTGAGTGGGGATGCGATGGATTCAGCGCGGCGACTCAGGAACCGGACGAGATTAATCAGGCGCAGTTTTTGAAGTTGCAGTGGCAGGATATTGAGAGGAATGCTTCTGCCAAAAGCGGTGTTGGTAATTGTTTGGGCGGAACCTTTTTTGAGTGGGTTGACGAATGGTGGAAAGGCAACGAAAATTTGCCGCACACATGGGCTGTTCATGACACGGCAGGGCACTGGCAGAACTCATCCTATTATTTTGATGCCTACGGTATAGATAAGATGAATATGAACGAAGAGTGGTGGGGTGTCATCGGCCAAGATCCCGCCGACAGTAAACGCGGCTACTATCGGCGTGTACCCAAGAAAAGTTATTTTGCTTTAAAGGACTTGTGGACCAAGAAACGGATCGTTCGGAAGCGGCGGTATCAATCTAATTCAGGCGGCTGAATCGCGGTCCGCGGCCCAAGAAAGAATTAATGCAAGAACAGCGCCGGTACGTTCGCATGAAGACGGTTTTTCCCGTCGAGTTCATGGTCATAAATGACCAGGGGGAAGAACAATCCAAATATCTTCTTCAGGGATTTACAAGGGATGTTAGCGCATCAGGTTTGTGCATTGAACTTAAAAGCTTTGGAAAGCGGACTGAGAATGAACTTTCTGATCCGCAGGGTCTTCTAAAGATTTCAATCGAATCTCCTTTTTCCCGCCATCCGATCAAGGCTGTTGGCCGTATTGCCTGGATGAGAAAGTCTATCGATCTTGATCCGCCTCGATATCTGATAGGGGTGGTTTACACAGATATCGACGCCAAAGCCAGAACGCGTATAATACGGTATGCCCGCAGGCTTCTTTGGGTGCCCAGGGCTGCGATAGCTGTGGGTTTTCTGATGGTGGCGGCGATCGGAGGTCTTGTGGTCCACGATCAGGCTTTATTACAACAGAACCGGGAACTGGTTAGCCAAATGTTAATGGACGCTGAAAAGAAATCGGATGTCGCTTCCAAACTCATGGAAACTCAGAATGCCAAAATAGTTCTTGGCCGAGAGCTCGAAAACGCAAAATCAATAATTGCCGGTCTTCAGTCAAAGGCCTCTGCGTTGGAGGTTCATAACACCGAGCAGCATAAAATATATGAGAGGGAAATTCGGGCAAATTTTGAAAAGCAAAAGGATATTTCCGAGAGGCTTAAGAGTGCTGAATCAGGCCATGCCCGTCTTGAGACCGCTTATAAGGATATTCAGAGATCCGGCAGTGTGGTTGCTTCAGCCGGTCTCCATCAGATGTATGACTGGATCAAGAGCCACCGCAACGTGAAAACAGGTCTGGTCGCCAGTTATGAGGGTGACCCTTCACTGGATAATATCGCGTTCACGTATGATCTGTCGCTTGTTGCGCAAGCATTCCTTTTGTTCGGAGATTTGGAGAGCGCCTCGGGGATATTGACCTTTTATGACACAAAGGCTCTTCAGAGTAATGGGGATTTTTTTAACGCTTACGATATTCGTGATGGCTCTCCTGTAGAAAGCCAGGTACATGTCGGGCCCAATATTTGGGTTGGTATCGCGGCTCTACAGTATGAGCATCGTCAGAAAGATGGAAAGTATATTGCATTGGCGCGTCGCGTCGGTGATAGGTTGATAGGTTTGCAGGACCCTGAAGGGGGATTGAAAGGCGGCCCGCAGTTTGAGTGGTATAGCACCGAGCACAATCTTGATGCCTACGCATTTTTTGGTATGCTCCATGAAATTACCGGTGATGCCAAGTACAAAATCGCGCAAAACAAGGTTTTTGAGTGGATACGCAAGTACGCTTATAGCATTAGCGAGGGACGCATGAATCGCGGCAAAGGTGATGCCACGATCGCGACCGATACGTTCAGTTGGGCGGTAGCGGCTATGAGCCCTGAGACGTTAAAAAAATATGATTTTGATCCTGAGGGAATCATGGAATTCGCCGAGAAGCATTGCAAGGTCAGGATCAACTACAAACAGCCCGCGGGCAAGATGGTGACAGTGACCGGATTTGATTTTGCAAAGTCTCAGAACATTGGTCGCGGTGGAATTATCTCCTGTGAGTGGACCGCTCAATGCGTAGTCACCTACCAGATCCTAAGTCGTTATTTTGCTTCACAGGGAGAGAATGAAAAATCTATTTATTACAGGGACAAGGCCGACTTCTATCTGACTGAACTTCAAAAACTGATTATCGCCAGCCCCTCGAAGATTGGAAGAGGCCGCGGCTGTTTGCCCTATGCGTCGGCGGATAATGCGGCTACCGGTCATGGGTGGAGGACACCAAAAGGTATTCGCACGGGTTCGCTATCAAGTACGGCTTACGGCATTTTTGCCTGGTTAGGGTTCAATCCTTTTGATCTGCAAAACAAGGTAGTGATCCAAAAAAAAGCGGAGTAACTATTGCCCACACTTTCTTCTAAAAAGGAATGCAAATCAGGCGTTCCTTTAGGAGGTATCGGGACCGGCAAGCTTGAAATTCTCCCGAATGGGCTGCTCAGCTCGTTCACGCTGTTGAACAATTGGGGCGAGCCTATCGCTGGAAGTGATTCTTACCCTGGGGTGCTTGGCTATCACTTTGGTGTTTTTGAAGACGCGGAGGAAGTAGCGGCAAAATTTTCTCCGCGGGCGTTTATGCTCCAAACGGTCCCTGCCGGAGGAGCGGCGGCGGTCGAATCTATTGAGTATAAAGGGTCCTTCGCTTCTGCCCAACTGGATTACCGCCATCCGGGTTTAAAGACGCAAATACGGCTTGAAGCATTCACCCCCTGGATTCCGGGTGATATTAAAAGCACCGGCATGCCCGTTGTTTTTTTTCGTCTGCGGGCTTCTAATCAACAAGTCCATCCGGTGCGTCTTTCTTTCCTTTTTATGGGAAGAAATTTATCCGGCAGTTGGTGTGTTGGACGGCGTAATCAGATCGAGGAGAATGACAAAAGGCTCGGCCTAAATTTTCTAAACACAAAAGCGGCTTGGCACGATCCGCGGCGCGGACAGATGCTTTGGAGTTTTGAAAAGAAGGGGTGGAGACTCAGTTTTGTCGAATCCTGGAACGCAGTAACCAAGAATTTTCATTTGGGGCCGGATGACATCTCTCTCGCCCCTTGGGATATTTTCTCAAGGACCGGAAAGCTTCCCAATCTTCGCTCGGGCGTCGCCGCTATGGGTGAAAATAGGGAATTTTGCGGCGCGGTCGCGGCCTCCTCGGTGTTGAAAAAAGGGGAGAAAAAAGATCTGCTTTTCTCGTTGTGTTGGCATTTTCCCGGTCAGCCCGAAGGGCATTATCGAAAACGCTGGTTTTCGGGCGTCAAAAAAATTTCCTCTTATGCGATTTCGCGCAGAGCCTCCTTGGAGCGAAAGACACGCATTTTTCAAAATCTTGTATTCTCACTGCCGTTCCCCGAGTGGTTCAATGACGCGCTTTTGACCAACCTGGCGCCTTTTTTTTCGGCGACACGTCATTTGGCCAATGGTCGGTTTGCGTTTTATGAGGCTCCGTCCGTTTGTCCGTTGATGGGGACGATCGACGTGGGTTTTTACGGATCGGTGCCGCTTGCCTATTTTTTCCCCAAGCTTGAGCAATCACAGATCCTTCAATTTGCCGCCGCTCAAAGCGCGGATGGCTATATCCCTCACGATCTGGGAAAGAACCGTTTGGATTGCCCATCTTCGGGCACCACATTCTACGAGTGGAAGGACTTAAACCCAAAGTTTGTGTTGATGAGCTGGAGAGATTATGTGTGGTCGGGTGAATCGGCATTTCTCCGCAAGATCTATCCGCATGTAAAAATGGCCATTGCCTGGTCTTTGGCGCAGGACGCAGATGGGAATGGACTGCCGGATCATGAGGGCGCCGATCAGACTTTTGACCTCTGGGATATGAGAGGTGTCAGTCCTTATACAGCCAGTCTTTTTCTGGCGGCGCTTTTGGCGGCGCGCCAAATGGCCAGGCATTTAAAAGATCCGCGCTTTGAGAAAGAATGCAACAGAGCTTTACTCAAAGGCCGCGATTCGTTTGAGCGCGAACTCTGGACAGGTCGTTTTTTTGGAAAAGATTTTTGCGCGCTGGCACAACTTAATGGGCAATGGTACGCGGACCTTCTAGGATTGGGCTCGATCGCCGATGATGTTAAGATCAGGACAGCGATCCGTACTATTTTTGTCAAGAACGGCCGTCATTCGCGTTTTGGCATGGTTAATTCGGTGCTTCCTAACGGGCGGCTGGACACTTCCAACAATCACGCACGTAATGTGTGGGCGGGGATGAATTACGCATTTCTCAGTTTGGCGCTGATGCGCGGTTTTGCGTTGACGAATGTGTTGAAAGAAGTGGGCAAGATATGGAATAATACAGTTTATCGTCAGCATAGTCCATGGAATCAGCCGGACATGGTAGATTCCAAAACAGGACGCTATCTGTTTGGTGATGCGTATTACCGTAATATGGCTATTTGGTCGATTCCAATGGCGTATGCGAAGAACAATAAAAAAACAGCGGAGATACTTATTCGCTTAAAATCTATCCGATGACCAAAAGTAACGCTGGGCCGCGGCGATGTTTTTTTTTGGTGGTGGCATTCTCATTCTTTTTTCTCCGGGCGTTGTTTGCCGCGGTGTCCTCTGACACACCGGTTGTCGGCCCTGAGATCCGTCCTGAAGAACACGCCTACAGTGATGAGGAGATAGCCGCTCTTAACGAATCGGCTGAAAAAATTGCCTTGGCCCCCAAAGCTCCTGCGGGCGCTTCGGGTGCCGGCTCTTTTGGCAAATCACTTGAATCTAGTAATGAGTTTGAGCCTCCTTCCAGCTCTTCTAAAAAAAAGGCGTCTGCCGCCAAAGCTGGTTCCGGCAAGAGTGCTCCGGGGTCCTATGAAGCGCTTGCCGAGGAATATGGTTTTAAACCGGAAGCCGCTCCTGCGGCGGGCCCCAAAAAAAAGAAGGGGACGCAAATGGGTATGGTTCGCGTGTGGGGCCGTTACCGTTTGGCCGGAGGCGCCAACGGTGAGGATTTTATTCTTAACGACTCTAATTCAGTGTCCAATATCATGGGTTTGCAGGGTCCCCAATCCGACTATCTCTTCGGCGAAAAACTCAATAACACGTATGACAAGGCGATCTTCAGTCAATACCTGCTCAATGTTAATTTTGAACCGGCGAAAAACGTGGAGTTTTACTCACAGATAGTTATCGACCCCTGGTCCTGGTCCGGTACGACGGGTGACCAGGTGACCCGCTGTAATCAGAACTCCTCGATTGATCTACGCTACAATTTAAAATATTTTGGAGCGTTCAATTCGACCATCAAAGAGGTTTATCGCAACCAGATTAGCGACCGTGTTAATTTTCCGTATATTAAGGCTCACGATGGAGAACTAACCGCTGGCACCGTTGTGCAGGGCATGGATGATTATGATGGTGTTCCCGGAAACAAAAGGGGACTTTCGTTTAATATCCCCAGACATGATATTAATACGGATCTTCGGCCGTTTCGTAAAATGTGGCTGGACTATAAAGAGACTGATTGGCATGTCCGGCTATTTGCTCTGGCCGATGAGAGCCAGGCACTGACTACCGACGATCCGCTTGAGCTTTCCAACCACAGGGACTATTGGCAGCAAAGCCCCTGGTTGTATCAGTATAAGCCAATAAAGTATTTCAACGACGGTTCGGTTAAACGGGGCTATTACTCCGACGCGCTTTCTTATTTTGCCCGTGATAGCGAGGGGAATAGATTGGTGTTGTTGCGCGGCATTTCTTATGAAGCGAAATTCGACAAGACTTATATCGCGGCCACTGTCGCAGCGCCTTATACGCCCTGGGACGATAAATATTTCAGCCCGGATAATATTCCCGGCGCAGTGCGTCTTAAACAGCAGGTCACTGACCGCCTGATGCTTGGTTCGGTTTATACATTCCGGACCGGGTTGATCGACAACTCAGCCGCAGATTTTAACCAAGTATTGGGAGTAGATACGGAATATGCCGTGAACGACAATGTTTCGTTTATCGGAGAAGTGGCGGGTTCACACCGCGAGATCGATATGATGACCAATGATACGACACGCACGAGCACCGAAGGCTATGCCTATAAAGCGGCTCTCCGCGGAGATTATGATCATAAGTATGACGGCCACTCGGAATGGCAGATTAGCTACGCGCAGATGGACCGTCATTTTGAACCGCGTAATTCCAATTATTTGAATACGCGTGATGATCGTTTTTGGGGGACTCATATCAGTTTTGACGAACACCCGGACATGGACCCGTTCAAATTGGGCGATGGCCTCGACGTGAACCGTTGGGTCGTGAGGGCCCAGTGGAAGGAAAAGCTTTTCAAAGAGCGTTTTTTTAATGAATTTGATATCCGGAATGTGCATAAGGTTGAGAACACCAAATATGTTAACCCGGTCTACGTCTATCCTTTTTCACATTGGGAGGACGCCGATTCAACTAATGTGGAGACGGTATTGCGCGATGAAATCACGATAAAGCTCAACCCGCGCGTTACCGCTAAGGGGCTTTTCCGCTGGCGGATGCTTCCGCGTACGCAAACAGGCGTAGACCCTTCGTTTACCGGATTCTATTTTCCTAAGGAGGATACCGATCTTTATGATTTTTATGTGGCGAATTCGGCGGTTACCGGAGGGCAGAATGCCGATCAGTTCACCTATAGCGGTGGCTTGCAATATATTATTGATGCCAATCTCACGGTTGAGACTATCTATGAACGCACCAATGCTATTCCCGACTTTCCCCGTGGGTTGCTTAACGATTTTTATCGCAATCCGATCGAGCGTGTTGATGGCATAGCGACTGACCGAATGCAAAATTTCATGTATTATCAGGGAGGTGTTTTAAAGGCTGCCCCGCCTTATGCTTTTTTCAATATCACGAAAGAAAGGCTTATTTACAAACCGGAAAGCCGCGTTACTTACACATTACATGCCACGCAAAATGGTTATAAAGCCGCCGGCGGTATTGATGACAATATTAACCACGTCGGGCTAGGCGTGGAATTTGTGCAGAATAAAAAACTCAAATGGTTCACCGACTACACCTATTCCCATCAGATCGATCTGGCTAGATACATTGATACTAATGAGAGGGAAGCCAATTATGATGGCCACCACAATTTTTATGCCAGCTTTGATTATCAGCTGAATGCCGCGACGTTGTTGCGTGGTGAATATGGCGTATTCTTGCTAAGCGCGCCGAATATAGTGGGTAGCCCATATAACGCGGGCACTTTTTCTCTGCCCACCATTGACACTGAACAACTTTTCCGTGTATCCTTAACAGGAGAGTTCTAACTTACCATTTTTAGCGGACAATCTTGATGACAATGAAAAAGAACGTTTTTGTTCTATCGTTGGCGGCACTGCTTTTTTTTGGGTTGGTAGAGCAAGCTTACGCGGTGTTCGACCTTTCCGTTGTGCCCCGCCGAGGCGGCAACAATATACGTTTTGAGATGGGCCAGCCGGGTGAGCTTCTAAGGAATGAAGAAGTGACCTTTACGATCTCCAGCGATATCGCTTCTCAGTACAGGCTTTTTTTGACCCTTTACCAGCCTCTGAGCAATGATATGGGTGCCGTAATTCCTCAGGAAAAATTCATTGTTTTCTCTCCTTCTAATCCGCTGGGCACCTTGAGGGTCCAACAGGAAACGCCTATTACGATGGGGCAGATGCCTCTCTACACATCCAATGCGGCCGGCGAATCCGATCAGTTCGTCCTTGTTTTTAATGTGCGTGTTCCTGAGAATCAGCCGGGAGGTGTTTATCATACACAGATGACCTTTACGGCTGAACCGGTTATTGGGCAAAGCGGTGTGACTCCGCGGGTTGTGACGATGGACGTTCGGGTAGAGATCACCCCCTCGTTCAGGGTGACCATCGTGAATGCCTCAGGAGGCCGCGATCTAAATTTAGGCAAGGTAACTCAGGAAAAACCTGTTGCCGGCACTTCTCTGAAAATGCAGATTGACAGTAATATCGGTGTTCCCTACAAAGTAATTCAGCAGGTCTCCGAACCACTGATCTCGCAAGAGGGTGTGGTCTTTGATGAAGAGTTACTGCAATTTCGTGTGACCGGCGCAAGTAGTGGTTCTGTGTCCGCCGTCTCAACACTTTCGAAAATACAATCAGCTCCGGTACTGATTTACACTTCAAATGAAACCGGCGGCGGCGATACGCTTGAGCTTCAATACCAATCGGCCGATAACTCAGCGCAGAAGGCGGGCATCTACTCGGGTGTTTTGACATTTAGGATCGAATCAAGTTCCCCGATGGCGCCATCGCAGGTGATCAATGTTTCGGTGCGCATTGAAATACAAGCAATGCTATACTTAGATGTGTTGTTTGACCGGGGCACTGATCTTCATTTTGGGTCTTTCAGAACAGGCGAGGAAAAGCAGGAGAGAAAGATAACCCTGACCGTTCACAGTAACCTCGGCCAGCCTTACCAAGTGACGCAAATATTGTCACGCAAACTCACCAATGATGAGGGCTCGGCAATCCCCGAAGAGTATTTTCAGTTTTACGCATCAGACGCTAAGACGGGAACACTGGAGGTCATCAGTCCGGCCCCGGTCCGTCAGGGAAACCACGTGGTATTCACCTCTGACCGCACCGGGACACCCGAACAATTTTCGCTGAACTATACTCTTGCAATTCCCCGTGACGCTCGCGCAGGTTCTTACCATGCTGAAACCATCTTTTCAATTACGGCGCTGTAGGCTATAAAGTACTCATTTCTTAATAATGTTAATAAATAGCAAATATAATTCAATTTTCATGGTCAAGTTACGAAATTTTAGCTAAATAGCAATATTATTGACGGCAATAGCTTTGACATACGACGTATTTGGGTCTAACATAACATCAGCAATAATTGGAAACAGTTCTGTTTGACTTTATAAAAAGTTTCATGTATGTTTCTAGTATCGAATGTCCACTTGCTTGTATTTTGTTAGAGCGAAATGGAGCTTCGAAGTAAAGGCAAACCATCCGCAAGGTTGGGACGCAAAGCTACGGGACCTTTATATTTTCAGGTTCGCCGGGTTGCCAGAGAAGCCAAACTTCTTGTGGAGGCCCGGCGGTTTTTTTTGTCGGCCTAAATTTAGCAATCATTTAACAGAGGTTGTAAAAAGGAGATAGTCCGATGAAAAAATTCTTGATGGTGTTTCTCACAGCAGTTTTTACCGCCTGCTCAGTGGCTCCCCAAGCAATGGCTGCTACTACCGATACTACTGGTGCCATTCCCACATATGCTCGTGTTGGCGACGGTATGAGCTTGGAATATGTAATAAGGAAAAATGATTTTAGTGGTGACCTTATTTCGACGATTGATTTCGGTAAGCTGGTCGATATAGGGACCGGCACCTTGCGTTCTAGCGCAACCAGTGACAAGGGCACTGGAGATGCGGTCGTTTTCGTTACAGCGAATTCGCAAGGGACTCCTTATATCCTGAGGGTTGATGGCACTGTGATGACCAA
>CAZAPB010000030.1:12129-12672 GCA_964486835.1 uncultured Planctomycetia bacterium | reverse complement strand
CGGTGGTGATGGCGGCGGTTAAGGTAGTCTTGCCGTGATCAACGTGACCAATGGTGCCGATGTTCACGTGCGGTTTTGTGCGTTCGAATTTTTCTTTTGACATTACGCCTCCCTTTTACATTAACCTTCTATATATAAATAATTACTACACCAAAACCGCTTGCATTCCACACGGTGCTTATAAGATAAAAATGGAGCTGCAGGTCGGGATTGAACCGACGACCTCGTCCTTACCAAGGACGTGCTCTACCAACTGAGCTACTGCAGCGCAAAGCGAGCCCGGTATATTCGCGCAGTCCCTGGAAATCAGAGCTCTTTTGATACTATAGGCACACAAAAGAATACAATAGAGTTAAATTATAATGTTTTTTTACTTGCTGTCAAGAGCAGAAGGTCAGAAGCGCAAAAATAAAACAATCAGCAAAAGCAGACCTACCTTTAACAGATAAACGATAGAGCGCCTGCTGGGCGCATTTTTTAAGTCCTGTGTGCCGATCTTGCCGTCTGCCGCTCGCCGTGAGAATCGCAGTCTTTGAAAAACGG
>CAZAPB010000030.1:0-12119 GCA_964486835.1 uncultured Planctomycetia bacterium | reverse complement strand
CCAATGGACCCCGATCCCAAGAACCGCCATGACGGGCAAAATATTGTGAAAAATCAGCCCCAGGGAAACAAAAACCAATCTTTCGCCTCTTTCCCAAAAACCTACACGGCACGAATCAAATTCACACTCCGCTCTAGCCCGGGTGTAGCTGATAACAAAAGATCCCAAGAGAGCGCTGACAGAAAACACCGTCAAAAATAAAGAAGCCCGGTAATACGCGGCGGAAATGGCTATCGCAGAAAAAACGAAACCATCGCCGTACCGGTCTAGCGTCGAATCCAAGATACCGCCAAAAATGCTGGCTTTGCCCGACGCTCTCGCCACAGCGCCATCGAGAAGATCGCATAATCCGGATAAAAGCAGTACTCCCCCGGCGAAAAAAAAGCGGCCCGGAATTATCAGCGTGGCGGAAAGAAAAGCAAAAAACAGTCCCAGCCATGTGAGAAAATCAGCAGAGATCCCAATACCAGAGAGTCTTTTGGCCAAAGATTCTTTAATGTTGATCATAAAATTGTTTGTTTATAGCCTCTTCCTATGGCAAAATTGTAACTCGGTTAAACGCGGGTGTAGTTCAATGGTAGAATTCGAGTTTTCCAAACTCGCTACGCGGGTTCGATTCCCGCCACCCGCTCCATTTTTTTCCTTCCAAACATTTCGGGAATCGAATAGAGCTTCAGACTCTTTCGATCACATCCTCAGCCTTATACCTGACCTTGGGAACAAAAGCATATTTATCATCCGCAGAACGGTAACCAGCGGCGCAAGCTACAAATGTACGGTACTCCCTAGACTGCAAACCCAGGATCTCGTCATATTTAGCCGCGTCAATCCCCTCCATCGGACAAGTATCTACTCCTAGAATCGCCGCTGACGTCATAAAATTACCCAGAGCAATATAGATCTGATGGGCCGCCCAGCGGTCGACATCGAACTTATCCTTGGGCCGGGACAAAAAACCAAGCATGATGTTCTTAAAACCGTCAATAGCCTCCAGCGTGCCGCCGCGCAATTCGACTATTCTTTTCATATACTTGTCCACATCGGCCGGGCCCATATCTTTTTTAATGGTAAATACCACGAAATGAGAGCATTGCTGGGACTGTTTTTGGCCCCAGGAAGCCGCCACCAGCTTTTCTTTAACCACAGGATCCGTAATAATAAAAAATTTCCAAGGCTGGAGGCCGAATGACGAGGGCGTCAGCACCAGCGCCTGCTCAAGCGCCTGCCAGATGTCGGCAGGAATTTTCTTCGAAGCGTCGAAAGCCTTTGTCGCATAACGCCATTGAAGCTGATGAATTAAAACACTTTTATCTATCGGTTTCATAGTCTCTCCATAATTTTCCAACAAATCAGCGGCCCCAAAGCTCGCCGATGAGATCCTGTTTTTCTTTTTGAAGATAAGCTGCCGTTTCCGACAGGATCGCACCAAGAGTCCCGACGCGAAGATTCGCGTGAGACGGAATAGTCACGTGGTGCTCACCTTTTAGAGTTGTCGTAAGTCTCAGGTGACTTCCGGTCTGGCGTGTGATTGTATACCCATAGCGCCCCAGGAGCCGGGCAAGTTCCTCACCGCTAATGTCCCGCGGGATTTTCACGACTGAATCAATTCATCCTTGACCTGATGAAGCCGGATGATTTGCGGCCGCTCACCGGAATCCGGAAAGTGGCACCGGACCGCATCAACAATTTGAGACCGCAATGAGGGCATATCATCGGCCTCTGTAAAAATCGCTTCGCCCAGGGCTTTGGCTGTCCATCCGCCCTCGGGGGCCTCCTCTATGACAAAAACAATTTCACATGACGTATTTTTCATTATTGACTCCCTGACAGTTGGGTCCTCATATCTCAACAAAAGCATACCATAAACTTTTTACTCGGCCGAATTCATCGTCTCCGCTGACTCCGATACCTTCTGCGCCAGGGAAAGCGCGGCGTCGATCCACACCCTGCCGATTTTCAGATCCTGGCCAAAACCTGTGTGTCTTTTTTGCATGCATTTATTATAGCCGATTGGTCCCCCGAAAAAAAGGGAGGATTACGCGGCGGTGCCGACCGCTGCCATCGCGGCCTGAGCGGCGCGCATGGATTTGTTCCACTGCGCCCGGATGTATTTGACCGATAGGCGCTTATACCTTGTCACGGTGGCGCCTGCTTTTACCTGTCTTAAATCAGCAAAAGCCTCGACAAGATCCATAAGAATATCCGAGCGCAAGCTTTCCCAAAGACGTTTGAGCTGCTCTGTAGGAGCGTCCAGACGCTGTACAAGTATGGCAAAAATGATCCTGGCGATGAAAGAGGCCGCTGATTCTTCCAGAGAGCCTCCGTCGACCGCGGATATGCCGTGCCCTTCCGCCTGCCTTAAAAATTCATCGCCTAAAATACCCGAGTCGATGATCCGCGCATTCTCAACACGAACAAAATCTTCTCCGGGCCGGACTATCTGCAAGACAACTTTGCCCCCGACGATGGACTCTATAAAGCGCACCCAACTGGCGAACGCTTCATCGTGAGACCTTTCAAAATCAGCCGGCACTCGCATGCGAAGATCAATGATCAAGTCCTCATGATAGATATTGGCCGCCGAACCCGTTCCGGCGCGAATACTCTGAGCGGTTTTAACAGCCTGTCCGATCATGCGGATCATGTCCGCCATAAGGATCTGATCGATATTGATATCCGCAAAAGAAGTGGGCCGCAAATTCTCTTGAGCGGGAGCTTCTAGGCGACCGGTGCGATTTAGCTCAGAAATCTTCTGCCGTGCGGCCGCCATAATGTCATGATCCAAAAGAACTCTTCCTTCGGATCTGCCTTTTTCAAAACCTCGCCGACTAAAAACCTCCACGTAAACTAAATCACTCTCTTTAACGAATTTTACGATCTCGTTGCGCTTGGCAAGAGGAAGATTAAAACTCATTGCGCGGCCATCCGTCGTGGCTTCTGATTTTTCTAAGTATGATATGGCCAACAAAACAAGGCTTTCGTGGTCCTTTTCGACCTGGGCCAAGCCATTGATGGAGGATGCCGAAAGCCGGGCGCCAAAAAATTTTGAAAACCTTGGAGCGGACTCGCTTTGTATGTTTTTTAGCGGAGCAGCGGTCACCCCAATAAGGTTCTTTACTGCCTGGGGCACTGCTACCTGCGGAGAGCTAACGACCATGGATGCTCGCGCTAGCCGGGCCCCACCCTTTTCCGCTACAGCGGTAATAGCTCTACTCGTTGAGCGAACAGCTCCCGCATCAATCGCTAAAATTGTACCCTTTGCATGACCATCGTAGGCGCTAATCAGTCGACCATAATTGTCATTCTCCCCAGGCAAATACTCGACATCCTCATAGCCGTCTTGTGCCAGCAGCATCTGAGCCTGCTTTACTTCTTGATCGGTAATGTTAGCCGTATCCACTCTAGGAAGTATCTCAACCAGCCATTTGCCGATTTTTTTGCTCTCTAGGGGCTGAAGTAATCCTCTGGCTGATACGCGAGGACCATCCTTCCCGATTCTTATGACCTGATCCCGACCATATAGGAAAATAATTGAATGAACTCCGCTCGTCAAATAATGGACGTCTCCTGAATTTCGATCTTGATACCTATTTATTTCGGCGATAACCTCATCATGTTCGGGGCTGTTAAGGATTTCCTTCGCGATCGGATCAGGCACTTCCTCTGCCCCCCATGAAAAATTCACTTTCTTCATCGCAAGGCGTATTAGAGTTTCCGCATCAGGATATGGCCGCGCGGCCAACCGCCCGCCGTTCGCATTCGGCAAGGACAAAACAGCCGATCCCTGAAAACGCGCCGTCATCCTCTGCACTTCTGCCAAATACCGGCCCCGTCGGTCCTCGGGCACCCAACCTTTTAGATTATTTAGTTCTTCCAAAATAAAACTGAACGGAAGCGCGCGGTACAATTCATTTCCCTGGATCAGATAACCCGGGGGTAAGCTTACGGGCGCCGCCAATCCGGGAAACCGAGCTTTCAGCATTTGCCTGTTAAAAACAGCATCATCCAATAATGGGTCACGAAACTCCTGGATCGCGGGTGTCACAGACGCGTCTTTTATGGTAAAAACCGGGGAGCCGTTCTCGATCCGGATGGAAAGATCCCCCCTTATCGGCAGACTACCCAGATCCACTGGTTCCGCGAGCCATTCATTCGGCAGATCCGGTCTAGCCAAGAAAATATGTTGGCTGGGATAGATCCCGTCAATAGGCTGGGATGTCCCCAGTTTTTCCCAAGTATTCAGAACAGCCACGGCCGTCGCGCACACCATTTTTAGAGACAATTCGCTTTTCTCCGAACTCGCTGTTTGTGAGCTTATCGTCGGAAAATGGTCTTTCCATTGATCCATTTTCTTCCATGGGATAAGCACCACACTGACGCCGTTATTGAGCATCCAGATGCCTTCTATCGGGTCCGCGACGCCAAGCTGGCGTCTAGCGTATAATTCGACCGCCTGATGCTCTAAAGTCGCTGTCATTCGGTCTTTGGCCACTTTGGCGATCAAGCGCAGGGGCTGATCGGACTTATCAAGGCTCACATTCAATAGAAACACTTCCCGATAGTCGCCCGATCCGATTCTTTTTTCGACACTAAGACCGCGGATATCGCTTGTCGTCTTCCCTGCGGAGGCGGTTAGATGATCCAAGAATTCTAAGCCTCCTCCATTCTTGAAAAAGGCATCCAGGGCTATCCAGGTGCTTTCATTGACCGCGGTGACCATCCTGGACGTCATCGTGGAAAAATCGGTTTTAAACATAGCCATGCGTCCGGCAGCTATTGGCTTTGTGCCGGTTGCCCTGTTGAGCAATACGGGCCAATGATCCCGCATGGTGCCCGCGTTGCGGCGCAAAACCTCTCTATTTAGCTGATCATAGGGACTTCTATAGAGCCTGTCGGTCGTAATGCCGCCTAAAAGATGACGTTTTTCTCTTTGAGCTAGTCTTGTGCCGCCAAAAAAACCCGCGCGAAGGGTCCGGATAAAACTAAGTATTAACATACTTCGCTCCGGCCCCTCCATCCCGACATTAAAGTCTATAGCATCATCGCCGATAGGCGCGCCGACGTTCGCGAAGTAAACATTGGGATCCGCGCCTAGCTTCATGAGCAGAGCGTGATCTCCTCTGCTTGGGTCTGTGCCCATTTCGAAAAATTTGTCTCCTATAACGAGCACAACACGGGGCGATTTATCCTCTTGGCGGCGGCCGCTGAGCTCAAGATGTTGAATAGCCGCGTCCCCCTTATCAACGTCACCCAATTCTTTCATGGTGGGATCATCGACACCGTTTTCAAAGCTCACCCTATAACGCTTTGATTCCAACATACCGATAAGCACAAGTTTTTTTAATATATCAATATTGCTATTCTGCCTGGCTATCTCATCCAGAGGCGGCACCAACGCTTCATACGCCCCCTTAAGTCCAAATAAATAGTTGTCCGTATCAATCGTGATCCTAACTCCCTGGTCAAGAAAATCGTATATATCATCTATCGCATCGGTTGGAATATCGCCGGTCCCGTGAAGCGGGACAATGCCATACCTGAGTGTGTTGTCTAAATCAAATATGATCTCACCCAAAGTCATGCTTACTTGACGATGGTTGGAGAAAAAACCCTTGGCCAGCCGCCCGCCAGCAGTCGCTTGCCCCACCAATCTTTCCTTAGCAGGTTTTGAAAACTGAATACCCGAAAACTCTCCCGCGAATCCTTTCCAGACCTTCTTGCTCATTTCCACCGCCAGGCGGGCCGCGACGGTAGCCAGGGGGAAAATTACCTGACTGGATTGAAATTTTTTCTGTCTTGATCTGACCTTGTCGATCATTTGCTCCAAAACAACATTTCGACGGCTATCATTGGGGACGGTT
Source organism: uncultured Planctomycetia bacterium (assembly GCA_964486835.1). Lineage (GTDB taxonomy): Bacteria > Omnitrophota > Gorgyraeia > 2-02-FULL-51-18 > 2-02-FULL-51-18 > CAMDWQ01. The sequence goes on along the minus strand of CAZAPB010000030.1, from coordinate 6,258 downwards.
ATGGGTGCGCCGGGCTTTATCATCTCCCGATAGGCGTCCTCGACCCAATCAAGGGGCCAGTCGGCGAAGAGCGCTCGCCAATAAGAGATATCCAGGTACTGATCAGCGCGAGCGCGCTCGTTGTTCTTGATATCTTGAAGACCCTGGATAAATCGATAAGATGCTTCCTCCGCATAAGGCATCTGAAAAACAGCTCCTTGCCTGGCTTCGACAGGAGTGATCGCCCACCTTGGCTTATTTTCCGCCTTTCTTGGCGAGGCAAATAAACCTCTTGCGCATGAAGCTAGCTGGCCCGATTGATGATCAGGGATAGCTAGAAAAGCCTCCAGATACTCATCGATCCGTTTATTAATTTGATCCATATTCCTTTTAACGGTTTCCCGAGCCTTCTTGAGGCTTTGCTCTCTGGCCTCTTTAGTATCGCCTTCTATTTTCTTCGGCATTAATTCAGCCAGCGAAGGCCCGGGTGTGATACGCCTTTCGATCGGTCCCTCCGCCAAAGCCCATATATACAACTCCTCAACTAGTTGCGCATATTGGATCGCCTGATAAAATCCATTTTCCGTGCCACGCCACAATGAATCGCGAATAACAGAGGCGCATCTACAAATCGCGTTAAAAGCCGACCCCCCAAATCCAATCTCAGCCATGGATGCCATAACTTCCCTTTCCTCATAGCCGTCCTCTTCTAAAGCATAAGTTCCATTTTCAACAAAATAGATCCAATGGGCCAGCTCGTGAGATACGTAATTCAAGAAAAGTAACCGTGCTATCTGTTCCACAGACATTCCATGAAAAGCTCTTTTATAAAACTTGTACCTCATCTCCTCTTCGGAGGAAGCCCCAATTCGGGGTTCTTTTTTGAGGGTATCAAAAATATGCTTAGCAAGAAGCGTTAGTTGCTCTTCATCAACAAATATATACAGCCCGCGGCCACCTGCCAACGCGTAACTTCGTACATCTTTCTTCTCATTATCTCTGGGACCAACCAGGGCTTTGCCTAAAATAATGTGACACACGTTCTTGCCGATCTGGATCTTTTGATAACCTCGGGGACCCGACGCCGCGCAAACGACAGGATATGGCATCGAAGTATTTCTCGCTTGAGGTGGTACGCCAAAAATCGGCTCATTCTCCAAAATAATACCGGCAGCGACAAACACCTCATTGCATCGATACATAAGTTCAAAAAAATCATTCTGCTCAATTACGGTTTTTATAAAAATATCGCCCATGGTTCTGGGAGCGTTCAACGAAACCTCAGCAGAGTCTTTGGCGCTGCCATCAACAGAAACCGGCAGAGTATCCGCGGCGGTTAGCATCATCTTCCAGAAGAATACTTGCCACTTCCGGTCCTCGGACAGACCGGGTCTGTCGGGATCATTAAGGTCTCTCCAGTCACTATCGCTCACTCGTCTAAGAACATCATCACGCAGACCATAGGCCAACGCCTTGGCGAATTCCTGTAAGGATACCAGACGCCTTTTTTCGGCAGGCAATGAAAGAAACTGGTCCACAGTCATGCTCGTGGCAAATTTAGTTTCGGCGAATTGGAAGATCCCCTTCCAGGCCGCTTTTTGCTCATCGGTCAACGGCAATTCAGAGGAGTTCTTTCCCGCGGGCTGTTCGGCGGGCATCGGGTTTTCTGCTAACCCTGAACGTCGAGGTGCTGTTAGCGCAATTCCCGCGGCGATGGCGGCCACTCCTTTTAAAAAATCCCGTCTGCTTTGAGTGGCCAGTTTCGCGCCAGCCGGCAAACCGGGCGAGGCGACGCTTGAAACTGCACCCCCGAGGTGCAGTTCTGCGGAGAGGGCCAACCGGGCGGCGTTGAAACCCCGTTGTCTGGCCTCGTCTTCGAAAACCACTCGGAGCTTGAAGCCTTGAACATGGCCTATTGCGTCAAATCCTTCGTCAGCGATCGCTAAAAGATAAGACTCGGCAAAACTCAGGTTGGACATACCGGCAACGGCCTCCGGTATTCCGAAAACCCTTATCTGAGGAGACTGCCACTGCCTGCTTTCTTCATTCCATAAATAAAATGAGTTGATATTTTCACGGTCGGGATCTGGGGCGACTTTATAAAACCGAGGCTTTTGACCGGGAATGGAAACCTCGAAAGGCTGATCGACGGGCATGGGGATTGTTGCCCGTCTTCTAGGTATCGGGTTTATCTCGCCCCCTTGGGCGAGAATATCCTCCCAGCGGGCTGACAATTGCCCTATAGGAAGAAAACCGGTGCTGGTCTTAAGATGATCAGCGGTGATATCCCGACTTTGAGGACCCGGCGCTCTATTCCTGTAGATCTGTAAACAGTTCGCTGAGCCAAAATTATGGACTAAGGCTTGCGAACCATTAATGATGGAAACGCCAAAAGCGTCGTTCATGTTGCCGTTTGGAAAAAGCTTATAATGCCGGTCCCGTTCTCCCGTTGCGCGTTCACGGTATTTTATTCCCAGTTCCGGATGCCGCGGATCATCTTTGTGTTCGTCATATTCTTCTTTCTCTATTTCAATCGCCACGTGCCGCGGCTCCGCGCGGCTACTATCCGCACTGGTTATTGACGAAGGGAGGCTGGGGCGATAGCGTCTTGACATATATTCGGATGAATATTCTACGGGCAGAAGCACGGTGATCTCTTCACGAGTGTCTGGGTCAGTAAAGCTGACGAATACTCTGGCTTTTGTCGACGGTACATCTGACTCCAGATCAATATAGATCCTCCTCTGGCCACTACCATCATCATTCGGGTCAATAAAAACCCGCTGCACGGGAATATCTAGATCCAAAGGCAGGCCTCTTAATTTATCGTTTTGCCTTGTTTTATAACGCTCGGTAAGAGTTGGCTCATAATCAAGCCTCTTCCACGCGACCTGCGCTCGCCTAAATGTGACTAGATTGTCTATGCCCATAGGGACAATATCCAAGTATTTCCACTGCCCTTCTGGGCTGTAGACTTGAAGAAGGTGCCGCGGCATTGACACTTTAGCTTTTGGGTGAGCCTTCACCGCGACACCGCCGCCCGCAGACGCCAACGGCCGGTCCTCGGCTTGATCGGGTTGCTCTTCCATCACGGTCACGACCCTAAAAGAAAAGAACCCTGTCCTTCCTCCAACAACCGTCTCAGAATCTATCAAGACAACTCCGGTCTGGTTTTTACTGTAGGCCACCTTTTTTTGCGGATCGCCGGGCTGCGGGTCAGGCACCCATAGATCCCCACCGATCGTCCTGCCGGGAATGGGGAACGACTCGACATCGTGGGGTATGGCTAAACGGGCACCGGCGATCTCCATCCCATGAAATAATTTCAGGTGCTCATTGAACTCTCTCCATTGAGCCGGCGATTTCTTGCTCAAAAAGCGGATCTTTCTTTCCGCGGCGCCGCGATCGCCGCGGGCCAAATCTTGAAAAATACCGTAGGCTATAGGCAGCTGTCTGCGAAAATGCCGCGGCTTTTGTTGAACCGCCTGCCCGGCCAGATAATAGTTATCGATCTCAAGAAGATTCGAGCGGTGCATTCCCCTGACTTTTAAATTCCACCATCCCGCTCCCGAGGTCCAATCGCGATAACCATTAGCCGCCTTCTTCTGCATCAATGAGCCGGCCGCATTGTATTGCTCTGATAAATCACCCTGAATCTCGCGTAGAGAACGCAGGTCGTCCGATTCAACGTATTTGCCCCCGTATGAAACTGCACCCCCGAGGTGCAGTTCTGCGGAGAGGGCCAGGCGGGCGCCGCTTGGAACAAGTCCAATAGCAAGCGGTCGTTGGGACCTATTTGTCACGATCATCGTTCTTGTCACGTTATACTCAATATCGATATCAATATCTCCTACTTGATACGGGCGCGACTCCTTCTTTGAAATACTTCTACGCCTCCCGCCTCGTCGTTGCAGAGATAGAAATTCTCTCTTTCCCATAAACGAAAACCGCTCCTGATCCAAATACAGATCTATATCCGGATCGTCAGTCAGCTCGACAAAAAAACTTGCGCCGGGCGCTACGGTCAAATGACCTCTCGCCTCTCCGGTCCTAAGATCGGGAACGCCCAGAGGATTCGGATCAAAATTGTTCCTGGTTTCTTCATTATTTAAGTAGACTCTGAGCTCATCTGGATGTGCTAAGTAACCGCTATTTGTATCATGCTTGTAGTAGATCAACCCGGACCCAGGCCATAAGATCTCTCCTTTGATCCCCGTCATATTCGCACCCGCCGGCCGACCTCCAATCATTCCATCGCGGTACCCGGCTTCCATAAGAACAAGGTCGATCTTTCTTAATACGGCCGCAAGCTGAAGACGGTCCTCTTCAGAATCGCCGTTGGCATAAACCGTGATGAATTTACCCGCCTGCGGCGCTTCACTGCCGTCCGGCCTATTTTCTAGAAAGCTATTTCTTAAGATCTCCACGGATGTCGCAGCCTTGTGCTGGTTTCCGGCTTTCTGAAGCAGGGGTAATACCAGATCCAAAATGTCAGTGGCCGTGTCGAGATTGGCGCTGATATGCGCTTTCCAGCCTTGCCATGGTCTCTCTTCATCCATATGAGCCTGCCGAAAACCTCCTTCTTTAACTACAAAATAATCTGCCAAGCGGACAGTAACAGGGTCGGGCTTGACAAGCTCAGGCTTATAGAACTTTTGCGGCTCGTCTTTGGTGATCGCGGTCAAACGGATCTTGGATCCACGGACTTCTATATGGACATGCCGCGGTGCCGTCATCGCTGCATCGGGTCTAAAGAAAACAACGCTGGCTGGATCCGTTCCGACAAAATAAGTTCCTTCGGGCTCCAAGATCGCATCCTGCCAGACCTTTCTTTCCTTAGCGCTATCAAAGTAGCTTCGCCTGAGCACCATTTGCCCGGTTCGGTCCCTGAAACATCCAAGCTCAATGCCCGTACCAAATTTCAATATAAAAGGCACATCGGCGGGAACATCGCAAGGATTCTGAAATTCAAGCGGGACGCCTTTTTCAATATCAGCGGCTGAGACTTGTTTGGCTTTTTCAAAGAGACCAAAAAAAGCCAGCCTCCCGCCACTAAAGCGTTGGCGGGCAAGCGCGCCGGCTAACGTGTCCCCTCTGGAGCTGATCATGAGCGGATTGCTGGCCAATAAAACCGGCCAATGTCCTTGTGCCGAGCCCGCGTTGCGGCGCAAGACGTCTCTTTTAAGCTGCTCATAAGGTTTTCTATAGATCCCCGCGGGCATGACCTCATCCAAAGAATGGCGCAGTTCTCTGCCTGCCAGCCTCGCCCCGGAACTCTGTCTGCCGGCGTTGCCGGAAAATTGAACGTTCAATTTTCTGTAAGATTCCTCAAGAACAGATCCGGCGCGATTCACGGCAGCGATTTGTTTACCAAGATTATCAAAAAAATTCTGGTTGAATCCCAAATAGTCAAGCCGCGAGTCCCACTCACCGGATGCGAGAAATTTCTTCAACAAAGGTCTCATTTGGTCCCAATCTTCGCTTTCAAGCAGATCAACCAGCGCCGGCAGCCCAAAATGAATGTCCCTTGAAAAACGGATAAACCCTTCTATGCTTTCCTTGCTCAATAACGGCTTATTCACGATGAACGCGCTTAGAAAACATACCGCAAAATATCGCAACAGCAATTCTTTATGAGCCGAATCATTGCGGACAAAAGCCTTTCCGCCGGCCTTCAAATAGTCCACCAAGATCATTTGGTCAAAATCCAGGATCACCGGAACGATCAAAACTTTGCCGCTTGGCTCTCCGGGTAAGGGCCGCTTTACAAACATCTCATTGGTCATTCTGGCATCCGCCAGGAGATAGCCTCGCGCGATCGCCCTTTCAACGGCATTCATATGTCCAAACCAGACAATCTTTTCGTTGTCGTCCCTTCGGTGGTCCTTAAAATCCTGCGCGATCTTGAGCGCCCTGCTCAATTCAACCCCTTGCTCCTGCTCTTCAATTTTGACATCGTCTCTCCATGCAATATTGTCCGAAAGATCAAAATCTTCCCGCGACAGAGTCGTCGTCGGCGCCGCAACCGGATAATCTTCCGTGCCCACGTTCAATTTCTCCGCCAATTGCTGGTTGGTATGACGAACCCTGTCACCCGTCTCATAGAATTCATTCGCGGGATCCTCAAAACGCAGCCTCTTGGGACGCATCTTTTCATCTTCGACCGCCCTTAAACGAAATTTAAAAACTTTCCCGTAGCGGGGCGCTTTGAAAACGATCCAGTGAGCGCCGGCGCCTATTCGCGCGATCTCGCTCCGAGAAGGAACAGGGAGCCCCAGC
>CAZAPB010000029.1:0-12755 GCA_964486835.1 uncultured Planctomycetia bacterium | reverse complement strand
ACGGCCAGATCGGATGCGCCCGTAAAAGAGTTGTTGCTTCTCTGCGCGATCATATCCTTCCAAACACCGGTGTAGCGGACCCTCCCCTCAAGATATTTAACCTCCGCCGGAGACGCCAGGAGTTTTGAACGCAAGGCGTCATTTAATTTTTCCCATTCTCTTCTGTCCACTTTTCTTACAAATGTTCTCTTGTGGCGGCTTTCAACGGACGTGCTCATTTGAGCGGCCCATCGCGACACGGACTGTTTCTGCTGTTGAGCCCCATATAAGACGGCCAATAAAGGAATAAAAGGATCCCACGCCAAAGAATCCGCGCGGCTTGAAAACCAAGGATGATAACTAAAGGCCGTCCTGAAACTCCAGGCAAAACGTCCGTCACGGCCAAACGCTCCGGTCAAAACATAATGGCGACGACCCATCACGGTTCTCATCATTTCAACCGCCCAGGGCAATCCCACTTTTGACCGAAAACTTTGAATGCCCTTGGTCTTTAGAATTTGTTCAACTCCGCTTCCCGCGGTAACAGGCAAAACCGCCGCGTCCATATCAAAAAGATCACACACAAAAGCCCCTATCATTTCACCCGCCACCAGATAGCCGCTTTCGTCCAGAAGCAGAAATCCCTGGCCTCCCCGGTCTCCGCCTACCATGGCCCAGGCTTGGCTCAATTTTCTTTTTCTTATTTCCGATGCTTGCACAGCGCCTCCTACAGCCTTTGAGATAGCGCTTCTGGCCTCTGGCCTTCCTTTTTTTTGCAATAGGGGATTCGAGGTCTCGTTTTCGATCGCGCCCAGCGCCGCTGTTTGGATCGTCGCCAAATCTTCCGGCCGCGAATCTAAATAGGTGTCATTGTCTATCACGCAGACTTCAGCGCCTAACCCCTCTAAAAGCCTCCGAAAAACTTCAGATCCTACAGAGGCATTACGAAAAAGGATGATTGTCCTGCCCGATAAAAATTTATGATCAAAAAGACGAAATACCCAGGACAGGTATTGCTCTATGGCCTTTTCGCCCTGGTCTTGGTGCATTAGGAAGGCCGCTTCTCTTTTGGCCTCGTCAAGCAAATCTCCTTTAGTTCCAAAATAATTGGCTATTTCTACAGATCCTCTTGCGAGCCGCTCACGCGTCTTTGCGACAGCATTCCTAAATTCTTGATTAATATTCTGCATACCAAAATGCATAGCAAAAAATTGAAGTCCGTTGTCGCGATCTCGATTCTGTCCGGCGGTGACCATCAGACAATGTCCATATCCCCTCTGAAGTGAGCTATAAAATGTTAAAACCGACGGGGGCACAGTCCCGCAATTGACCGCTTTTAGCTTTGCGGGTTGCCCGCTCTTGAGACGATAATGCTTCACAGCCAAAGCCGCCGCATGTACTAATTCAAAACTTCCCGTCCGCAAATCACGCGACAGATATATTTTGTAGCCACCCTTCAACTGTCCTGACTCCTCAAGATAAGCCAGGTATCCCTGCACCCAGATATAATATTCGTAGGGGGTCAACGCGTTTCCACTGCCGATCACCCCTTCCGCGGAAGGACGCAGATAGTCCGGGTTATGATCGGCGTTGAATTCTTGAGCCAGCCGGGCGCCGCTATCGAGACCGATGCTTAAAAGCCCGTTGATTAACGGTCCCAGCGTGCCAGCGATATGCGAAGAGATTCCCCTGCTACGGCCGGATTCGGGAGTCCTTTGTGATTCATCATTAATGAAGTCAACGGCATTGATTCTTAACGATTGGGATTTTATATTTTCACCGCTCACCAGCCTCCCGCCATCAAGCCTTGGACGGGCGCCTGCCAGACGGGCTGTGGCAACCGCAGCCGAGACTGCCGGCTCAAAATCAGCCCGCTTAAGAATAGGAAAACCGTCGGAAGCCTCTTGGCCGTCAGCCTCCAACCCGGTCAACTCCGCCGTTAATTCATCAAGACCCGCTTTAATGGGGTGTTCGAATATCTGCCAATCTCCTGATGTCATTTCCTCATCCCACTTCGCGGCCAGATCCTTGTAGATCCGATAAGGGAGAAAAGCCGCCGATTCGTGTTCTGAGCCGGACCGATCCGCGTCCATTAAAAGAAGATTGCGTAATGAACTTTCAATAGTTTCTGAAAATTTGCCCCGCCCACCGATCGATTTATAAAAAGGCATTCTCTCCTCGGAACCATCCTTGATAAGAACCGCGTGGTGTTTATTCCCTTTGGTCACGATCACGGAAATAAATGGCCCGTAGACCATCCGCACCCACTCACCGTCATCTGTTTTTTCCAATAACAGCTCATCGTCAAAAGAACGGCTCTGGCTCATTACCAGAGCGGAAGACTGGCTGGAAACAGCAAAAGCTCCTTTGTGGATAAATCTCCGATTCGGGTTTTCTTTAAGCTCATCGACCGGGACCAAAATGATCTGCGGGGCCATTTTATTCAGGCGCTTAGACAAGCGCCCGTGCTTAGCCTCGAGTTTACGGATCATTTCCATTTTTTTCTTCGAAGACTTCTTCTCAGACTGATTTTTTAATTTTTTTATTTCATCGGCAAGGCCGTCAATTTCCAGCAGTTTTCTCTGCCGTCTATATTCTCTCATTTCATCACGCGCGATTTGCCGCACTTTTTCGTTATATTCCGCTTTAAATTTGAACTCATAGACCGGGCGGCGCTTGATCACCGTCCAGGTCAATAGATCTTTAGGCCCGCTTCGACGGTTATGGACGCTCAGCTTCTCTTTTAATTGCTCTGGCATCTTTCTCCCCGGACCCAACACTCCTTGAGTCACAAAATCGACGACAACGCCGGTCGGACGAAGCGTCCCGCACGTGAGTTCAATCGTTTCTTCGGAGCTCTCTTTCTTGGCCAGCCTCGCCGCCGCTAACCCATAGTTAAGGACCCACCGCTTAAGATTCCGGCTGAGATATCTGGGGGACGCCGGCATGTTCCCCGCGTCGATCACAACATACCTGCCTTTGCGGGTTTTCATGAAACTGAGACCAATAGTGTCGGTGTTCTTATAGCCCAGTTCTGATAAAGTCAATCGAATGGAGAGCGCCTCTTCTCTGAACTTTTCTCCCGAATCACCCAAAGGATCTAAATCCTCGCCGATCACGACCTGTGTCGCGTATCCTATGACTCTTCTTTCCTTATCGCGCACTACACCGTAAAACTCGGGGCCTTTGCCGGTGATGCTTAAGACTTGGGCGTTTTTTATTTCATTGTTGATTTGCTTTTTGGTCATTTTCGTCAGGTCAAAAAGTTTTACCGCGCATGGATTTCTTTTATACACGTTGATAAAGACTCCGCGCGAATATTGGCCGGCATTTCCTATCATTAATTGGTCAAGCACGTTCCCCTCCCGGAGCGCCCCTTCCATATCAAAATCCAATTCAACGGTAGGAAGCGATCGGTTCTCCAGGCCATAAACAACCGCCTCGGATACATGTTTGATACGGGGCTTTGTGGTCATTTCATCCATGACCCATGCAGGGGTCTTGGAGGGAACGTCTTTGAAATATTTCTCGCCAAAAACCAGTTTAATTTTTTTACTTTCCCATAAATATTTCTTTAGTTTCTCCAAATCACTTTTCCATGGTTCCCTGATATCCTGACCGGGCGCGGCGCCTTCAAGGCTCTTTTCTGGTTCAGGCATTCTCAGGTTTACCTTGGACTCTCTCACCTGAGGGAGGTCGCTCCGCGGTCCCAGCGCTTCCATAGCCGCGTCACGAACAGCCTGCGCCAGAAAGAATTTGTCTCTATCGCTATCCAGGGAATCCTCAAGACTAATATATTTTTCATAAAGACTTTTTAGCGCCAAAGTAACGGACGTGGATTCATTTGGCGGATGGTATCCAGCGAAAAATGCCGCGCCGATAAGCTCGCGCCGCGGATTTTTTGAATGGAGCATTTCTTCCATTTTTTTAATTTGTTTTGTCGTGAGAGCGTCTTTGGTTTTTTTTGCTCCGGGCGGCTGATTGTTTAGAAGTCCCATTTCGTAAGATTTGTCGGCTAATCTTCCGTAATAATGTCTGGAATCGTCTATATGTTTCAGCAGGTCTTGATAGAGTTTTTGCGGTGAGCCCGCGCTAAGCCTCGCGCCGGAAGCGGCGAAGCGAGCGCCTTTCTTTGTTTCTTGAATCACGACCTTATCGATTGGCGACAAAAGATCTGGCAGGCCTCTTAGCTTTACATCGCCAAAAGCATATATTCTTGTTTGGCGCTCATCAGCCGGCCATCGGAATCCATGATTGCCGATCTGTTCCAGATCAACGTATCCATTCTGATCGACGCGCACGTAAAAAGGAGTGGCTTGATTGAATCGATACTCGCCGGTCTTTTCGCCGCGCTCCTCCAAATAAGCCATTTCGACGGCGTATCGGTTCTCGTCAACGTATTTTAATCGAATAGAAAGATTTAGCGAGCGGTCCCGTGAAAACAAAGACATTTGTCCGACAAAGCTAGAGGAAAAATTGAGTTTCTCAATCGAAACAAATGCTTTGGCTGTGTTATCCCAAACTTCTTTGGCAAAATATTTTCTGGCGATACTGACAACTTGAGGCCGGCTGCTGCTTATGACCAATTTTTTCTGGTAATGATCGGCAAAATGGCACATTCCCGCCATAACGGTATCGGCATATTTTTGGTCTTCGTATTCATTCCGCGCGGTCACATATTCATACGGATAAAATGATTCTATTGCCATGACAGAGCCGTCTTGATCCGGATTCAATTTAACAAAAACAAACCCGGTCGGTTCTTTGCGATCGCCGATGTATACAAAAAACCGGATATGCCCCGGAAAATGTTCCTCGCGAGAAGCCTGCAGGCAGACTTGAATACCGTTTTGTGGATTGGTCAAATATAAATCCAGACCTTTGTCCGGTACATCTTCAGCTCGCGCCGGCCAGCTGGCGCCGGCCGATGCTAATCTAGCGCCCGCTTTCAGACGCTCGATCCTAAGACCTTCTCTACCGGCATCCATATTTACCACATAGGAGTATTCGTTCTGGCGCGCTACAAAAAGTTTCGCTTGATAGCCAGGCACATCCGACAGGCTTTCAAAGAACGTGCGCGCCGATTCCCAGGGTTGGCGCCACGAAAAACCCCATCGGTAATCGCGCCGCGCGGCGGATAAAGCTTTTTCCAATAAAAACGTCCTGGCTCCGGGAATGTCCTTGAACAAAGATCCCGCCCAAGGGCCGCTGACCAGCACGATCTGGCCCCTTTGGACTTTCTTTTTAGCTCCAAAGATCTCGATCACCGCCTCATTCGGGCCATCTGCCGAGATAATCGAGCCAATGGCAGAGCGGACCTCCTCAAGCTTTTTCTTATCGATCAATAGATTTATGATCCATCGCTCTTTAACAGTCGCGGGTAAGAATGGGAATATCGCGACACAAAGGACCAATGCAGCGATGTAGAACGGCGGCCCGGCCGGTGGATATTTGGTCAATGAGGAAGTGTGAACGCTAAATGGTTCCTCGTCCAAGTGTCTCAGATAAAGACCAAAACCTATATTGAAATTCGCGGAACCGGCTAAAGGATAACCATCTGTCACAAGGAGCGGCGTTTTCCCCTCGGCTTTTAGACCGGCCAAGCCTTCATGAAGAGCTTTATACGCCTCATCATATTTTGTTGAAGCCCTAAAGGTTTTGTTTTGCCGGGGCCACCTAGAAAGAGTAGCGACCCGCGCCGGAGCCTGCTCCGGTTTCTCAAAAGGATCGGTGAATTTATCTTTTGCGTTGGCAACGGCATCTCTTAAAGATCCATACAATTCTCCCTGGGCCAATACCGTGATCTGATCAAGAATTTGGCGAGCAGTCGATAGTATCAGCATTTCTTCGACGCTTTCGAACATCCGGTTGATATATGTGAGTTTCTCTTGGATGGTACCGTATCTTTGGCGCTCCGGTTCAGGCAAAGAGCCGACGCCTTTGTCCAATCGGCCCATCACAAGGTTGATTGCCTTAAGTGCTTCTCTTTGCCGCTCCACTCGCAGAGGCCTTGACGGCGACGCGAACCTGGCACCAGCAGAACCCCGAAGTACATTGATGAATTCCTGAGGTTTAATATTTGATTCAAGTGCCTGCTCGGACATCTTTGGTCCCACCGCTTCGCGGAGGATACTCCGCACAACAGACTCAAAATCATCGGAAGCAGGATCAAGTTGTATTAATCGCCAAACCTTGCCGCGCAGACTCGCTTTTGTTTTATTTCCGGCGACAATGCCCGAGCCGATCAAGCTTCTGAGTTTTTTTTCACGGGGAGATCCCGCCAGCCGAGCGCCCCGCATCCCACGGCGGAATCTCATGATCTGGTCAGCGACAAGATCTAGCTCTTCGCCTCTCATTCTTGGGAGCCAGCTCATGTCCGCGTAACCGCTCAAATAATTCTTTATGCTTGATGAATCACTTTGTGACGTCAACGTGGTTAAAATAACTTGCCTGTCGGTAATGCCCTGCGCCAAAGGAATAAAATTATCTCCCAGGGACCTCACTAGATCTGGGATGCTTTCAAAAGGCGTCGGGATCAAAAACTCTCTCTGAACGGGCTGATCAGAGAGCTCACTTGATCTTATGGCATACGATTCTCCCTCCCCGGACAACAATTGTTCTAATGGCCGTGAGACAACTTCACGCGTCACAGGGAGTGGTTCGACATTGAATAGTTTTCTTATGAGCGCCGAAGCAAGTCTGGATAGATCTTCCTTACTAAGGGCCTTCAATGCTTTTAATTGAGCGGTCGTCAAGCGAACTCTGTCTTGGATAACCTGCGTTTGCTCCGCGTAGATCGCGGGAGATATGGAAGGCAACAATTGTTCTTCGATCGCGGCATTATAGAGCGTATCAAGAGTCCTTGCTTGACGGTCCCATTCCTTCTTTCCTTTTAGGAGCGCAGAAACACTATTAAGCGCTATTCCCGATAGCGTATAATATGGCATTCTTTCTTTTGTTAATTCACCAAGTTGTGCAAAGAGCTCAACAGATCCATCAATTCTTTGCTGATCCGCGATTCCCAGGATTTCCGCGTAGACATGATATTCCTCGTGATCCCACTGGACCAGCTCTATTAAGCGTTCGATGTTATCGGCGCTAAGTCCCTCCAGATCAAGATCTTCGATTTCGCGCATTGTCGAATCAAACGCCCCCAGATCATCATTGATGCCTAAGTGAGCATATTCGGTTGAATGACTTAGGGCTAGAACACGATTTTTTAGTTGAAATAGCTCTAACGCCAGTCTTTTCAAGGCACGTGCACGAACATATACGATATTTGTGCCCGGCAAATGGGAAGCAAGTAAATGCGTTCCTTCAGGTCGGCCCATAAAAATATCTGTTTTTATTTCTCTAGCCGTAAATTGACCGATCTTTACCTCTGTTACGTCTGACGGCGACACAGCTAATCTGAGTGCAAAAATTGGCTGTCTTGTTGCTCCCCCGCTATTGGGAACCTCCCCATAGGATATAAGCAACCCCGCGTTAAAAAGCGCCTCATTGAGCGAATTGATGACGGCCGCCCGTTCATATAAGGAATAATTGGCGGCCCATTTGGCTAAATATTCTCTTGGATAATCGATCCTGGAAAACTCCGGTGAGATCGCTTGAGCCGCGAGTTCCAATGTTTTTATCATGGCCTCTTGGTTCTTTGGATGAGAGGTTGGCTTTAGAAACTGCATCCACGATGAAAAAACAAAACCATACGCCCTCATCAATAAAACAACACAATGTCCTTCGGATCTGCCTAACTTATCAAGAACCTCTTGATAGACACCACTAGCTTCATAATTGACGATATAGGTCGCTAAAACACAAATGATCGCATAGGCGGTCGCCAAATCTGCGCCGTCGCTGTACCGATTCTTGTTGAGCTCTCGTTGATACAAACCATAATCGATGACTCTTCTGCCCAAGGAGGCCTTGACCTCAGCGCTTTGAAGCACCTCAAGGACCGCTCCAAGAGTTTCCCGGCTGACCGCCAGTCTCGGATTCCCCGCCAGCTTCGCGCCGCTAACTTGTCTCCCCAGAAACAGAAATGGCAGAAATGGGGTCAAATCTCTACTTGGATACATATCGTTTTTATCGCGCTGGCCAACACCAAGTTGTGGCCAAGAAGAGATTTGGTCCCTTACCTTCCGTAACCGTAATTCATCTTTCTCTTCTGGACTTAATAGCGTGACATAAGGACTCGCTGAGAGATCATCGACATACGTTGAGGGGCGGGATATGTTATTCGAGGCAAGTCTCCCGGCGGCCGGCACAGATTCAAATTTGTTCTCAGTTCCCTTAGGATTTGTACCAGTTTTGGTGATCTCAGCAAGAGCGCTCCAAACGTTGGTGTCGCGGTCAACCAATGTGCCGCGAACACTACACCCCGCAGGAAACGGCATACCCTGAAACGCCTCAGTATCTCTCCACGTTAGCGGGTCCTTACCCGGAACGCGCCTAGGAGCTTCCATAATAAAAATAATGCCGCCCGGCCTTAATTTATCGGCCAATTTATTAAGAATAAGCGCCTGTAATCTGGACGGCTGCATAAAAAGCGTATTGATGATGACAATATAATCCTGTGACCCATCCGCGACGGAGCTTAGATCTGTTAAATTCTCCTGGACAAAATTAATTGAGAAACTCTTTTCTTTGGCCAGGCGCTTCGCCGTTGTTATCAATAGCGGCGAGTTATCGACGCCTGTCAACCTCGGGAGAGGCTTCCCTTGCGAACTCATTGAATTCAAAAGATAATGCTCAAATTCTCCGTATCCGGTGCCTGCGACCAACACATCTTTTCCGGCAAACATGTCCAATGAAATCCAACTCGGGGCGTTATCAAAATAATACCTCTGACAAGCGACATAAAAATCAAACGAATCAATCTGATCGTTATCCCTGAGATAACGCTCATATCGAAGAATCATCTGCCTCTGATACCACCCCGCCATATAGGCTGTATCCCACGCACTTGCGATCCCTTTCTCGTCCGTGTTCTCAAGGCGGTTCAGATTAAAAACATACACATTTTTAACGCTGTCCCAATCAACGGCATTGGGTGATTCAGAGCGAACAAATTCAAACTCAGGGAATTCTTGAAATTCAGCATCCCGGCCAAATCTTCTCGAATCCATAAATTGATCGAATTCAGACCGCAGCCCTTGAAATATCCGCCCGATTTTCTGCTCGTCCCACACAACCGCCAACCTCGCGCCTACTTTCGCGGCTCGGGGCTCGGGACTCAAAGTTCGCGTGGTTCTGTCAATTTTTTCCGGATCTGTGCTGCGAGTCTCGGGAGCCGATTCACGAGTCACTGCCCTTGGTGCCAGCCTCGCACTGTCTTTCTTTTGAAAGGTAGCGGCCTGCTCGATTGGTTTTTCCAGCACAACCCCAAGCGCAAAAGCTGGATCTATCGTCTCCTCTACGAGGCCGAAACGGCCATCGATCCAATCGCGCATCCCGGCCTTTCGACGGATCGTCAATGGCAAGACAGCCGGTTCGCCGATTACGCGAAATCCGAACTTTTGGAAAAAGTCTCTGACTTCCAGGGGATTTCTGAAAACCTTCCCGCGACTCTCCCAAAGCAATAAATTCTGAAGAAGCGCTTTAAGTCGCTCGGAATTATCTTTAAAGAACGCCCGAACACGATCAGCTGTCCAAAAGTCCTCCTGACCGTCCAGCCAGCGTTGATACGAATTCGCGTCCATGAGTCGTTCGCATATCTCGGGACTCAACTTTGTCGTTCCGGCTTCCGGCCGCGGGCCGCGGCCATAAGCCAGCTGGGCTTGCCGCAACCATTTCAAAAGCTTGGCGGACTCTTCCATTTGGACGGCATACGGACGGTTATCGCCTAATCGATCCACAATCACCTTCTCGCTTTGAAACAAAGACGAATCGAGGCAGTGCGAAAGAACAACCGCGCGCCCTCCTTTCCGCAAAATCTGAAGCATCTGCTTCACCGCAAGGCCCGGATCATCCAAGTAATTAAGAACAAACGTCATTACCGCGAAATCTTTGGAAGAGGGATCGATCACCGAAAGATCTTGCGCGTCCGCTTGAATGAAACTCCCGCCGGAAACAGTGCGCGTCCGCGCCCGGTCCACATCTAAAACCGCAAGTGAAGGCCCGCCCGGGGCTCGCCGAATCTGGTCCGAAAATTGTCCGCCGCCACTGCCGATGTTGACCCCTTCCAACAGGTCGCTTCCCGAAGCAAGATCCCAGTCGGGAGCCCGGAGAGCATCCATCACATACTCTCCCAATGGCTGATGCGGAGTCTCGTTTTCGGCGGGAGATCCAACCAGGTTGTCATGGCCTCCCTGCCAGGCCATCTCGGATATCTCGGCCCGCCCGACCTCAACACCGCGGAGCTCCGGAATATCCTTCCACTCCGTCCGGCGGCGTAAACGAGGCTCGGCCTCAAGCGGCTCACGTTCGACGGCTATCGAGCCGACCGGTTTGGCCCGCGCTTGCGCCTTTTGGGCATTTCGCAGTGCCAAGACCTGCGCCAATTCCCCGCCAGTCGCCGCGGCTCGCTCGGCCAATACTCGCTGAAAAGGCGGCTCATTTTGGTCCAAAGCCGAAATCAACTCTTCCCCGGCCGGAATAATCGCCTGAGGACCGAGAGTTTCTCCGATGGCCGCCAATGCGCTAAGAGCGGATAAGCGTACCTTGTTTTCCTGATACGGCGTGCCCCGATCATCTCGGGTCCGGTTTAGAATCTGAGCCAGCGCTAAAATCATTTCGGGTCTCTGTTGAACAATTTTTGGTCTACTTGCCAACTCATTCAGGTCCCCAGCAAATAAACTTCGATTGAGCGCGTCCAATTTCTCAAACTCGGCCGTATTAGCCGTTATTCTTTCAAGCAGCGCTTCCGTGGACTCCGCCGCCAGCCTCGCCCCATCTACCCCCTCGCGGTCAAAAAATCCGAAACGTTCCCTGAGCAAAGACACCCCGCCTTCGTACACCAGATAACTGTCCAAAGCGTCCTCCAAACTCCACCCGGCCCGCTCCGGCTCGGATCTGGCAGATCCCTCCTCAGCTCCTTTTTGCTCATGCTCTAGAACCATAGGCTCCACTTGGCTCCGAATAGTCTGTAGTACTTTTTGAGCTCCGGCTTGCTGAAGAACTTTCAGCGCCTCCAAGCTAACCTCCCCAAATTGCGAACGCATCGTAACCCTTATCGCCTCTTCAAGGGTCATTCCTGCCGGCGGAATGATAATCACACCGGCGTTTCCAAGCGTAGGAAATAAAATTTTGAGAGGCAGTAACCCTGCCAGAGCCACCTCCATCGCGACCACATCCAGAAGACGCCGGCTTTTGAAGCGCGCGTAGGCCTTCTCAAGCTCACGCTCATTTAAACGAAAAGCTTCGCCGATTATCATCGCGATGGCGGCCAAGGGCTGGGTCGCAGCCAATCCAATGATTTCTTCCCCGCTGACAAACAACTCAGCCTTGTAAACATCCCGATGGCTTGCCGGATAATAAAACTGCGCAAAAACTCCCGCATAAGAAATCAGGCCCCGCTGCTGCCGCAACGAATTGTAAACGTTCAAAATCATCCGACGCACGCCATCCGGCGTCTGAACCCGTTCCCAAAGCCACTCAGTCGATTGCGCCCCTATCGCGCTGAGAAGATCCGTGAATCCTTTCTCTACGGCGCCAGCTGCCAACCTCCCTCCTTCCGTCCTGCGGAGCTTCGGAGAGGCAAGCACGCCGTCTTTCGTCGCTGGTGGCTCGTGGATCGTCCCTTGCAATCCTTCCTTGGCCGAGTCACGGTGTTCCCCCGCCAGCCTTGCAGTGGCTTTCCTAGACTGATGGAACTGATAAAAATATCCTTTTCGCGCATCGCGAATGGCTCCATGATCATTTCCCCCCAACCGAAAAATGATCGAGTCCGCACCGTGTCCGCGATTTCTCTCGACCGCGCGCAGTGCCCTAATGCCATCATTTTGTTTCTTCTGCGCCACGAAAGCAGCCTCGGATTCGACCGCTGATTTTTTAGGGTTTTTATCCGGAGAGAAAGAAGCACTGCTTATGCCTTTTTTCCTAAACGGCTCCAAGAGTAATTTCTCGTACTTTTGCTGGTTGGTTTCGGACGTCACCAGCGGCGAGAGAACGGCGTATGAAAAATCTTTTTCCCTGAAAAGCTGTTTTAAGTGCTGGCTGTGATAACCACCGGTGATGAGCACCGCAACCTTTTGGTTTTCTTCCGCCAGAATTCGCCCAACGTTCTTGATAAACGCCAGATCTCTTTGGCCCACTAATCCATAAAAAGACTCAAGAGCCTTTTTGCCGTCCTCTAGCAAAGGCTGGGTAGTAACCAGATCATCGAAATATCCCAAGTCAGCCAGCTTCCGGTTGATGAACGCCAAATACTGAGAAGTAATAAAATCCGCCTCATTAGCTTTAAAAGATCTAAAATCCGCGCTGGACATCTGAATACGGTAGGCAGTTTCAAGAAGCCCCAGATACCTGTCGATAGACCGGATAAGAAGCCTATCGGGAGAACCGGCGGCTTCGGCGGTTATAGATTTTTTATAGACTCTATCCTCGATCTTTTGCATCTGGTCCAGCAGACTGTCCAAGTCGATCTCTGAAAACCGGCTAAGATAGCTTGCGTATTTTTCAATTTCAGAATAACGCGCAAGACCGATGTTCTTTTCTTTGGCGATATTTAAAATGTTTTGTAAGAGAGAAAATTGAGACGCGCGGGAATTTTTCGCCCGGCCCATCTGCTCAAGATGACCTCTTAGACGATTCCCGGCCCCCTTTCCGGATACCTCCTG
>CAZAPB010000028.1:0-12767 GCA_964486835.1 uncultured Planctomycetia bacterium | reverse complement strand
GCCTTAAATACCACCGGTTGCCGCCAGATCACAGCCGACCTTTTTATAGAGTACCCCTATCCAACGCAATGGCAACCGAAGCGTTTGGGGCGAGCTCAAAAATACGTCAGAGCGGATCTCAAGTTTCTCGATATCGATATCCGGCTGATAAAAACGATTAAAAAGAACCAATCCGTTGGCGCCCGCCTTCTCCGCTCGTCTGGCAAAATGAGCCAAACTGCTGAAATACGGCCCGAGCTTCACAGCCAGCGGAATGTGTATCTCTTTACGTACCAGCTCTATCACTTGGAGATAACTCTCTTCAACCTGCATCGCGGAGCGCTCGGGATCGGCCGCCACCGAATAAAGATTGAGCTCAATAGCATCCGCGCCGGCCGACTCCATGTCCTTGGCGATACGCACCCAGCCGCCCGGAGTCGTTCCGTTCAACGAAGCAATCACGGGAATTTTGACAGTCTTCTTGGCTTTCTCCAGATGCTTGAGGTACTCCTCGGGTCCCAGCTGGAAATTCTCTTTTGACGGAAAAAATGAAGAAGCCTCGGCAAAAGAATCCGTATTACTGGTTAGATGATGGTACAGCTCATGCGCGTCTTGGCGCAGCTGTTCCTCAAAAAGTGAATACAAGACCACCGCCGAAGCTCCGGCCGCTTCCAAGCGTCTGATTCCGTCAAGCTCTTGCGAAAGTGGTGAAGCCGAAGCCACCAGCGGCGTCCGCAACTACTTCGTCGAAAGATTCATTTGTTAACCTCCGCTGATTGCAGACTCGCCGCCGGCTGATCATGCCCGCGAGAAGCCAAGTATTCATACAAAGCGCGGCGCACATCCGCGTCCTTTTGAGCATGCCGGATCAGCCGGTTGGCTTCCTCGGGATTGGACTTGAATAGCATCTTGAACCGATTCTCCATCTGGACATACTCGCTCATCGGGAGATTCCTTGTCGGTTTTTCCAGCTGAAGCGGGTTTAAATTATCCACAGCCCTCTGCGGGTTGTAACGGTATAACGGCCAACGGCCCGATTCAAAAACAGCCTTCTGATTCTGAAGACCTGTAGTCATATTGATGCCGTGCGCGATGCAGTGACTATAGGCAATGATAAGCGAAGTCCCCTGATAAGATTCAGCCTCAAGAAACGCTTTAAGCGTGTGCTCATCTTTGGCGCCCATTGCGACGCTGGCAACATACACACTGCCGTAGGTCATCGCGATCAGCCCCAGGTCTTTTTTAGCCACTGCTTTTCCTCCGGCCGCAAACTTTGCTACGGCCCCGCGAGGAGTAGATTTTGATTTTTGTCCGCCGGTATTTGAATAAACCTCTGTATCGAGAACGAGGATATTTACATTCGCCCCGACCGACAACACATGGTCCAATCCTCCGAAACCAATGTCATAGGCCCAGCCGTCACCGCCCACGATCCAAACACTTTTTTTGACGAGCATATCCGCTACCAAAAGCAAACGAACTGACTCTTCTGATTTAATAGCTATCAATTTCTTCTTGAGCTCTTCTACGCGCTGGCGCTGGTCATAGATCCCCGCTTCATCCGATTGTGAAGCGGTAAGAATTGCGGTAACCAGGCTTTCACCAACCTGCGTGGATAAGCGTTTAAGCATCTCACCGGCATACTCGGCTTGTTTATCCACGCACAAACGCATATCCAATCCAAACTCAGCGTTGTCCTCAAAAAGAGAATTGCACCAGGCAGGACCTCTGCCCTGGGCATTGGCTGACCAGGGTGTCGTGGGGAGATTACCTCCGTAAATAGAAGAACAACCGGTGGCATTAGCAATGATCGCGCGCTCACCGAAAAGCTGGGACATAAGCTTCAGATAGGGCGTTTCACCGCACCCGGAGCAAGCACCCGAAAACTCAAAAAGCGGCTCTTGGATCTGTTGTTCGCGTATTTTGGAAAGATCGAGATCTTTGGACGCGGGCACAGGAAGCTTCAAAAAATAATCCCAGTTCTTCTTTTCGGCCTCAACAATAGGCGCTTGAAGCGACATGTTGATAGCCTTGATACGTGTTTGAGACTTGGATTTGGCAGGGCAGACATCCACGCAAACGCCACAACCGGTACAATCTTCCGGAGCCACCTGAATCGTGAATTTTTTTCCCTTCCAGGAAGGATTGCGCGCATCGCATGATTTGAAGGTCTCAGGCTTGCCTTCCAGCGCCGACACGTCATAGGCTTTCAGACGAATCACACTGTGAGGGCAAACGAAAACGCACTTGGCGCACTGGATACAAATATCCGATTCCCATACCGGGATTTCCTCGGCGAGATTCCTTTTTTCATACTTGGCCGTGCCTATAGGATACGTGCCGTCAACGGGAAGAGCGCTGACCGGAATCTGATCCCCACAGCCCGAGAGTATCTTGCCGAGCACCTCGCGTACAAATTCGGGGGCCTTTCCCTGCACAGCGGCACGCATAGAACGAGTCGAGCTGACCTTGGCGGGTATCTGAACCTGGTGAAGCATCGACAGGGTCTCGTCAACCGCGCGAATATTAGTCTGGACTACTTCAGCGCCTTTTTTACCGTAAGTGTCTTCGATGGCTTTTTTGATCTTTTGAACGGCAAGTTCTCTTGGCAGAACACCGGAGATCCCGAAAAAACAAGCCTGCATGACCGTGTTAATGCGCCCCGCCATGCCGCAATGTTTGGCAACGTTGTTCGCATCAATGGTGTAAAACTTCGCTTTCTTTTCGATCAGATGCCTCTGCGCCGCCTCGGGGAGAGTCTGCCAAACCTCAGAAGGTTTGACGGCTGAATTCAATAGAAACACACCGCCCGGCTCAAGCCCTTCCAAAAGGTCATAACGTTCAAGAAAAAAGTCCTGGTGGCATCCGACGAAATCCGGCCTTGTCACCAAATACGGCGATAGAATATTTCCCGGCCCAAATCGCAGATGTGAAATAGTGACAGCTCCTGATTTTTTGGAATCGTACACAAAATAACCTTGAGCTGAAAAATAACTGTTCTCACCGATTATTTTAATCGAGTTCTTGTTGGCGCTAACGGTTCCATCTGAGCCCAAACCATAAAAAAGCGCTTCAAAACGGCCGTTCTTAGGCAACACAAATGACGTATCGACTGTCAAACTGGTATGAGTGACATCATCCAGGATGCCAACGGTAAAATGGTTCTTGGGCCGTGCCTGACCTAGGTGGTCGTACACTGCTTTTACCATAGCCGGTGTGAACTCTTTGGATGAAAGACCAAAACGACCGCCAATAATAGAAGGCATTGACTTGATAGAGCCCCAGCCGCTCAGAATTGCCGAGTGCAGTGCCTCTACGCAATCCAGATACAGAGGTTCCCCGCCGGCTCCCGGTTCTTTGACACGGTCCAGCACCGCTATCTTTTTCACAGTCGCCGGCAATGCCTCTATCAAACGTTTAGCATCAAAAGGCCGATAAAGCCTCACCTTAAGAACACCCGTCTTAGCGCCTTTAGCATTGAGATGATCCACCGTCTCGACCACCGTATCGCAGGCCGATCCCATGAGAATAATGACTTTCTCGGCATCCGGCGCTCCATGATACTCATATAAGCGATAAGAGCGGCCTGTAAGCTCGGCAAAGCGCTTCATCGACTGTTCCACCACATCCGCACACTTGTCATAATACGGATTGACGGTTTCCCGGGACTGAAAGAACACATCGGGATTTTGGGCTGTCCCTCTCAGAACAGGACGGTCGGGCGAAAGAGAGCGCAAGCGGTGCTCGGTGATCCTCTTTTCATCAATCATGTCACGCATGACCTTGGCAGGCAAAAGATCGATCTTGGATATCTCATGAGAAGTGCGAAAGCCATCAAAAAAATGTAAAAATGGAATCCGGCTCTCAAGCGTCGCGGCCTGCGAGATTAGCGCGAAATCCTGCGCTTCCTGGACATTATTGGAAGAAAGAATGGCAAAGCCGGTCATGCGTGCGGCCATCACATCACTGTGGTCACCGAATATCGACAGACCCTGCGTCGCCAGCGCGCGCGCGGCAATGTGGAAAACTGCCGGCGTCAATTCTCCGGCGATCTTGAACATCGAGGGGATCATCAAAAGAAGACCTTGTGAGGAGGTAAAGGTCGTGGCCAGGGAACCTGTTTGAAGCGCGCCGTGAATAGCCGCCACCGCGCCGCCTTCGCTCTGCATTTCAATCACCATAGGAATGGTGCCCCACAGATTGGTGCCGAGCTCACTCTGCCAGGCATCAGCCCACTCACTCATCGGCGAAGCAGGAGTGATGGGGTAAATCGCAATTACTTCATTTGTCGCATAAGCGACACGTGCCACAGCTTCATTAGCATCTAAAGTTTTAAAAGCCACAAATCCTCCAAGATTTAGTCTAGCAGCCCCGAAGCGGTACCTCCCGCCCCGTTTATTACTATAAAAATAATTCCGCTTTGACCGTCCCCTCTTCGGTGTCAGGGATCAAAGTAAATTTCTTTTCCCGGAAAAGCTTTATCATCGCCAAATTATCGCTTTGAATCTCCGCGAAAACACGCTTCAATTTTTCTTTTTTGGCAACTTCGATCATCAAGGCCATGAGCTCACCGCCAAGGCCCTGTCCCTGGTACGCGTCAGCAATGATCGTTGAAAATTCAGCCTCTTCCGTATGAGGCGTGCGGCTCAACCGGCTGATGCCGATAATCTGCCGCTCTTTGTTATTTACAATCTCAGCCACCAGCGCAATCTCACGATCATAATCGTTGAAGCAGACTCGAAGCAACCGTTCATGGGCAACACGCCGGTCAAGGTTCATCTGAATAAAATACCGCCGATGCACACTCAAATCAGACAAGCTCTCATGAAAACGTACCATTAAAGGCTCATCATCCGCGCGGATCGGCCGGAAAGCGATCTCAAGCCCCTTGTTGGTCTTCATCTGGCCCGAATACTCGGAAGGATAAAGGCGTATTGCCGCGCGCACTATTTTATCATCAGATATTTCAGGCTCATAAAGAACAACGCGTGCGTCCAACGCAATCAGCTGATCGCCGGAAACATAAAATGGATTAATATCGATCTCTTTAATGCGTTTCTGCGAGATGACCAACTGTGAAAATCGGACAAGCACTTCTTCGAGTTTCCCCAAATCCAGAGCTTTGCGTCCGCGACTGCCGTGGAACGCGTTAAAAATACGCGTCCGTTCCATCAGCCGTCGGGCGAGCGTCGTATTTAGCGGGGGCAAGCCCAGAGATACATCCTTGAATATTTCCACATTCACACCTCCGGCGCCGAAAAGTATCACAGGGCCGAATTGAGCGTCGGGGCTGGCGCCAAGAATGAGTTCAAATCCGCCTCCCGATATCATCTGTTGAACAGTAACGCCCTCAAAATGACCTGGGCCTTTCTTACTTTCTACGCTCTGGCGGATACTTTCAAACGCTTCTTTAACCGCCTCTTCGCTCCGCAAATCCAAACGAATTCCGCCCACATCGCTTTTATGCGTAATGGTGTGAGAATGAAGTTTTAGAACGACTGGGAAACCCATGTGCTTGGCGCTTTTAGCGGCTTCCTCAGCGCTGGCGGCCAGCACCGTTTGTGTTACCGGAATGCCATAAGCTTCCAATACCTGTTTGGATTCATGTTCCGACAAAAGAACGCGCCCGTCTTTTAAAGCTTCTTTAAAAATATTTGAGCACGCTTCATCTGCTTTTTTCTTGAACAAGGGATCAGGCCCTGAAGAGCTGGGAGTTTCATAGAGCTGTTTTAGGTTATCGGTGTACTGCCACATATACGAAAAAAGTCTGGCCGCCTCATCCGGATAGTGAAATTCAGGAATCGAGGCTTCCCGCAGGATCTGCCGGCCCTTTTCCACCCCATCGGCGCCCATCCAGCTGGTCATGACGGGCTTTCCTTGCATGTCGACAGAATTAACGATCGCCTGCGCAGTTTCCGTAGGATAACACATGGCCTGAGGCGTCAAAATGGTTAGAAGTCCGTCTATGCCGGGATCTTTGGATAAAATAGCCGCGGCTTTCGCGTATCGCTCAGGACCACCGTCACCTAATATATCAATAGGATTGGCGTGACTCCAGTGCTCCGGTAATATCGCGTTAAGTTCACTCAAGGACTTCTCGGAAATTTTTGCGAGCTTTCCTCCCGAGAGGATCAGTGAATCTGTGGCCAACACACCAGGCCCTCCGGCATTGGTTAAAATAGCCAAATTTGGTCCCTGCGGCCGCGGTTGCTTGGAAAGTATTTCCGCCATATCAAATAATTCACGTATTTCTGTCACGCGAAGCACCCCTGAGCGACGGAAGGCCGCGTCCAGTACATCGTCCGATCCGGCAATTGACCCCGTGTGCGACATAGCAGCCTTGCGCGCTGAATCGGTCCGGCCCACTTTAAGCACGATCACCGGTTTAGAAAGCGATACTTCCCGGGCCGCGGACATGAATGCACGCGAATCTCCCACGGATTCCATATAAATAAGAATGCTCTTGGTGTTGGGATCATTGCCAAAATGATCGATCAAATCTCCCCAGCCTACATCCAGCATGGAACCGATCGAAACAAACGCGCTGAACCCCACCTTCTCCCGCAGACTCCAATCCAGAACGGCCGTGCAGAGCGCGCCGCTTTGGCTGACAAATGCCACCTGCCCCGGAAGAGCGGAAGTGCCCGCAAACGTGGCATTAAATCCCAAATCCGGCGTCATCACGCCTAGGCAATTGGGTCCGATGATGCGGAGTTTGCCGGCGGCCGCCGTCATGATCTTTTTTTCTAAGATCTCTCCTTTTTCGCCCAGTTCCTTGAATCCCGCGGAAATAATGATGGCCGACTTAATATTTTTTGTCACGCAATCAGCCACGATCTGAGGAACGGTCGAGGCCGGCGTTACGATCACTGCCAGCTCGACGCCATCGGGCAGGGCTAGCACATTCTTAATGCACTGCCGGCCGAATACTTTCTCCCGCACAGGATGGACCGGGTAGACTTCCCCCTTAAATTTCCCGTTCAAAATATTTTCGCAGAGAGTACGGCCTACCGAACCTTCGGTCTCGGTAGCCCCAATGATCGCGACACTTTTGGGCCTGAAAATAGTATCGAGCTGAGAAGGTTCGTTGCGCCACACCTTATGGATCGAATCCTTTGCGGGCGTGGTCGCGCGCCCTTTTTTCAATTTATCCTGAGCAGAAGATTTTGTCATAACATCCTTTTTTTTCGTAGATCACGCTCACCCTGTGTAAAAAACAGTCCAGATAGTATACTTCCAATCATCTCCAATTTCCACTTTAGAGGAATTAGGGCATAAAAATTAAGGATGCTCCTTTTTATAATATCCTAATAGATCTTTGTCAATCGCATTATATGGGGGCAAAATTCCTCTATTTGTGTCGAGTATAGGTCAGCAATTATTAAGGTTCAATATATTTCAATCGAAGAATCGCGCTGTTATTTAACCAAAATATGTTGGGCTGGGATTAAAAAAATCCCTATAACCCGCTCATTTATAATAAAATCTCACGCATTGTACAGTTCCTACCCGGTAACAATCGCCATTCGAAACCGATCAGGGTGTTTCAGACAAACCATGGAGATACTTCAATTCTTAGGCTCCGTCTTTATTGCTATTGTTCTTATCGCCTTGCTGACGTTGGTCCTGATCATCTCGACAAGCCTGGAATCGGCATTCGGCACGCCGTTCGCGCAGAAGTGCTTTTATCAAGCCGGCTGGTTTGACGTTCTGTTGGCGCTGTTAGGAGTGAACATCTACTGCGCCACGATCCTGCGGATCCCTTTCAAAAAAAACGCCACACCGGTTTCATCACGACTCATATAGGGATCCTCGTCCTTCTGGCAGGTTCATTGCTCACGCGTCTGACCAGCGTCGAAGGACAAATTATGCTTGCCGAGGGGCAGAGCTCAGACCAGATCTCGCAGAGCTTATATGAATTAGTTCTGCGCGGAGGTAAGGGCCCCCGCGGTCCTGGGAACTTTCCGACAGGGCCGCACAAGGACAACGAAACCTCACCACCCTGCCTGATGGCTCACAGATCCGCCTCAAGCGCTTCTGAACCGATGCAAAAACTACTCGCAAGCTGCGTGAAAGCCTGCCCTCCGACCCGCCGAATCACGCTGCAACCCTTAAACTGAAGAGTCCAAAATTTGAGACCGCACAAACAGTGAGTCTAGTGGAGAGCGATCCTCATGATCCAGGCGCATCCGGTGCTTCAATAGGCCCGGCGGTGATCCAATTAAAAAACCGACCAACCACGGCCGATCCTGCTTCTACCGTTTCTTCGCCAACTTTGCGTTTTTTGGATAGAAGCGGGTCTGTTGTTTTTTTCATGGATCCCACACAACCGGCCGCCGAATAAATAGAGCTCGCCAGCACGGGCCTGGCCATTGTGGGGCTAAAATATTAACCGGACGCGCGGGCAGGCGAAAACATCAAGCTGGCCAACGCCTCTGATGATCCGCTCAACCCGACAGTTGAATTCTTCCTGGAAGACTCACAAGGCGGCCGTTGGCACATTACCCGCTTCGCTTTTTACCCCGATTTCGCGTCAATTCATGGGAAGACCGAGGATCTTCCGGCGCTAAAACCTGAATTCATTGTCCCCTTTTCCAAGAAGGCCTCTCAGGGGCCATCCTTAGAGATCTATTTCAATGACGGTAATTGGTCCTACCGATCTAAAGGTTCTTCAGACGAACAAAGCGGCGCTCTGGAGATCGGAAAAAGCTACCCGACAGGATGGATGGATTTTTCTTTCACGGTTGAAGAGCTGATGAACCATGCCGTCATCGAACAGCACACGGTCCACGCGCTTGGCGGTGAAAAAGGATATCTGGCGGCGGAGATCGAGCTGGTCAAAAAGAACGGCGGCGCTGTCACCCAATGGGCTTCTGAAGAAATGCCGGCAATATTCAGTGATAGCGCGGATAAACTGATAATCCTTCTCCGGCAGAAAGCCGGAACAGTGCCCTTCGAGCTGACACTCAAAGATTTTCGCAAAGTGGACTACCCGGGCACTTCGCGAGCAGCCTCTTTTGAGAGCGATGTCGTGCTCAGGGATATCAAAGAAAAGATCGCCATAGAAAAAACGATACACATGAACCGGCCCCTGAACTATAAAAGATACCGTGTTTTCCAATCTTCCTACATCCAGGACCCTTCAGGGGAAGCGTCTATCTTCACCATCGCTAAAAACCCAGGAATAGACATCATTTACGGCGGATCCATCATCATGTTCATCGGTATCTTTACCACTTTTTTTGTGCCGCCGTTTTCCTCTATTAAAAATGACTGAGCTTTCACTATTTAATGATGGCGATGGCCGAGATGATTTTGGAGCGAGACAAGAAGCGAGGAGGGGCCGTAGTGTTAACTACGGCGACGATCGAGCGACGAAGTCGCAGCCCAAAAGGGCTTGGCCATCGTATTCATTAAATGGTGAAAACTCAGCAACGGAGATACTTTCATGAAAATATGAATCGATGCTTTTCATGGATTGGGTCCTTATTCTGGCGGCTGTACTCTTTTCGTGGACGCGCCGCAGTCTAACCGCTACGGCGGTGGCTTCGCTGATATCGTCGGTGATCCTGATCTACGGCAACCTTCTTCCCATAGACACGAGCCTGGACGTGCTAGTGCCGGTACTGCGAAGCAACTACTGGCTGACTATCCACGTACTTACTATCGTCGCAAGCTACGGTTTATTTGCCCTTTCGATGGGATTGGGCCACCGCCATCTTTTTCTTTGGATGCGCGGCAAGCTGGACCGCGCGGAAGAGGAATCGTCCTCACAAGCCATCTACCGCGTCATGCAGGTCGGAATGCTGCTTTTAGGAATAGGAACTGTCCTGGGCGGCGTATGGGCCAATGAATCATGGGGACGTTTCTGGGGCTGGGACCCCAAGGAAACCTGGTCGCTCATCACATTCTGGGGTACCTGTTGATCGTCCATTTAAAACTGACCAAGGCACTCGACGCTTTTGCGTTAGCCGTGAGTTCTATTCTGGGATTTTTCTTTGTCCTGATGACGTGGTACGGCGTCAATTTTATTTTAGGCCGCGGCCTTCACAGCTACGGCTTTAGCGCCGGCGGAATGGCTTGGGTGGGTTATTACCTTTTCTTTGAACTGATCTTCTTGGCGGCCATTCTCGTCAAAAGGTGCTGGCCCGCAAAATAATCGATTATTTTTTCTCCCGTATCAATTCCTCAGCGCGGGCCAATGAGTCCTTCATGTTTGCGAATATATTTTCCTCGCCAACCAGATCATAAAGCTTTGATTTGACCATTTCATTGAGAGGCTGAACATGAAGGCCGGTGATGATCAGCGGAATACGACTGCTTTTGCACCGCTGGTAAAAACTTTTGAGCGAATACAAACCTGTCGAATCGATGAAGGGCACATCCCGGAACCTTAAGATGCGCACTTTTGGCTTGGCGCTGACCTCTCGGCTCACCTCGTCCAGCTGGCTTGCGACACCAAAAAATAGAGGGCCATCCACCTCATAAACTTCCACGCCGCGGGGCACAATAAATTTGCTTAAAGGACGCTCTTCCCCCTTTTCTTCCTCTTCGATCTCCTTGGCCACCAACTTGATCTGCGTCACATCGGCCATCCGTTTCATGAAAATAAAAGCGGATAATACGACACCTAGCTGTATCGCCGCCGTCAGGTCCACAAGCACAGTCATAAAAAATGTCGCCAAAAGAACGGCTATTCCGCCTTTAGAGCTTTTTAGGAGCTCCAGAAAAGACCGCCACTCACTCATATGGTAAGCCACGATAACGAGTATCCCGGCCAGGCAAGCCAATGGAACCATTTTGATCCACCGTCCAAAAAACAGCACGATAAGAAGAACGGTGAGCGCGTGAATGATACCGGCGATAGGTGTCCTGCCTCCGTTCTTGATATTAGTCACCGTGCGTGCGATAGCACCGGTGGCAGGCATGCCCCCGAACAGAGCTGATCCAATATTAGCGACGCCTTGACCGACAAGTTCCATGTTGGAGCGGTGTCTGCCACCGATCATACCGTCAGAAACAACAGCCGACAAAAGCGACTCGATAGCGCCAAGCAGGGCTATGGTAAAAGCGGGTTGAAGGAGGCCCTGGATCGTGACCATGTCCATTTTTGGGATGTGCGGAACGGGCAACATATGCGGGAGTTCGCCGAAACGGCTTCCGATGGTTTCCACGGGTAAATGCAAGAGCGCAACCAACCCAGAAGTCAAAACAAGGGCAACCAGCGATCCAGGGATCTTGCGAGAGATCTTCGGCCAGATCATGATAATCAAAATGGTTAAAGCGGCCAGCAAGAGGGCGTCATAATTAATGCTTCCCATATTCTCAATAAATACACGCCACTTGGCGAAAAATTCCGCCGGGACCTTATTCACCGCCAGGCCCAAAAGATCTTTGACCTGTGACGAAAAAATCACCACGGCAATTCCGCTGGTAAAACCAACCACGACCGTGCGGGGAATAAATTTAATAATGGTCCCAAATTTGGCAAAACCCATGATCACGAGGATGACGCCCGCCAAAAATGTGCAAATAATTAAACCATCTACCCCATATTTCTGCACCGTGCCATAAACAATAATGACAAACGCGCCGGTCGGTCCGCCGATCTGCACACGACTGCCCCCCAGCGCTGAGACCAGAAAACCGGCCACAATGGCAGTAAAGAGGCCTTTTTCAGGGGAAACTCCTGAAGCGATCGCAAAAGCGATGGCCAGCGGAATAGCAACCACCCCCACCACCACACCGGCAATGAGGTCCGAGATAAATTGTTCTTTCGAGTACTCCGATAGAGTAGTAATAAGTTTAGGGCGTAACAACAATTCATTTCTCCTATAAAATAATGTCCAAACTTGCCACCATTAAACAGGCGGAGAGAAAATAATTATTCTCCCCGCCCGGGACCAAATGTGCCGTTATCCGCCGTTGTCAACACGGCAAAATAACGTGCGCGGCAACTATTTGCTTCGCACCATCTGTTCGGCTTTCAGCCAATCTTCTTGATCATGGCCGTGCTCACAACCGCGTTCGGCAAAAAATTGATACGCCAACACCTGGATTTCCCGCAGCTGTTTTGACGTTAACGTTTTTTGTCCGGCTGAGGTGGTTTTCGCTGACTTGCTACCTTTTTGGCTATTTTCAAATATCGCCATAGTCTGTCTCCTTTTTTAATTGCTGTTGATATTTTACTCCTATCAATGTGATTTTCGTAGAGATTTAAGCAATTGAACCAACGGCCCTGCGCCGCACTAAGTACCGCAAGAGGCATTAACCTCAGATATATCCTTGCGGGCCTAACGAAGTAGGTGCATCATTTACGGATTATGCTAAAATACTACTCTGTTTAAAAAGGAAGATAACCGATGACTCAAAATAAAAATTATAGATGGCTGATTTGGGTATTGCTGATCGTTGTTCTATTGGCATTGATGGTGGTTTTTTTAAAGTCACGCCAGAGTACCAGTCATTACAGCAAAGAAGCCACGGCTATTTCCCGCGCTTCTGAAGTCGGTGCTTCCGTGCGTGAAAAAGTTTATGGCCTGACGGCCCGGGCGCTAAAAACAACTACGGAGTTATCCAAACTGCCGGAGCTTGCCCAGGCGCTCAAGGATGATAACTCAAAACGGCTGGAGGAATTAGCGAATCTTTATGTCGCAAACAGCGATTCGCTGGATATCATTTCATTTTTTACTGCCAGCGGTGAGATCCGCGCTGTGAATACAAAAGACAGTCATGGACGCGCGATCGACCCGGATAAGATCAGCCGCGTCATGAGCGCCAATTTCAAG
>CAZAPB010000027.1:8586-12936 GCA_964486835.1 uncultured Planctomycetia bacterium | reverse complement strand
ATTGTTAATAGGGCATCCGGAAGCCATCCCGGCGACAAGGTTCCCTGTATGACAAAACGGGATACCACAATCCATACAACGCGCGCCCTGCTGTTTGAGTTTATCAACATCAAGAGGGCCATGAAATTCGTTCCAATGTTCAATACGTTCCTTGGGAGCGGCATCAACCGGAAGCTCGCGCTTTATTTCTTTGAAACCGGTAGGATTACCCATCAGTTGCCTCCCACTCTAGCCAAATCTCTGGAGTTCTCTTCAAAAGCGGTCATGATCGCCTCATCCCCGGTAAGCCCCGCTTTTTTGACCCGTTCTATTGCCTTCAACATGCGGTCATAATCCTTGGGGATCACACGGACAAAACACGGCAACATCTGCTCCCAACAGTCGAGGATCTGTTTGGCTAAATTGCTGGAGGTGTACTTCAAATGTTTTTCGATCATCCCCCGCACTTCAGCCGTCTCGCGACTGTCTTCAAGCTTCCCAAGACTCACAATTTGTTTATTGCACCGTGACGCAAAATCTCCCTTGGAGTCTAGGACATACGCAATGCCTCCGGACATTCCCGCCGCAAAATTACGTCCGGTAGAACCCAATACCACTACTCGGCCCCCTGTCATATACTCGCAACCGTGATCTCCGACAGATTCCACGACGGCATTGACGCCGCTATTGCGCACACAAAAACGCTCACCGGTCATGCCGCTCACATACGCTTCGCCGCTGGTCGCGCCGTAAAAAGCGACGTTGCCAATAAGAATATTCTCTTCCGATTTGAAAGTGGCGTTTTTTGGCGGATAGATAATGATTTTCCCGCCGGAAAGCCCTTTGCCCACATAGTCGTTGCCGTCCCCCTCAAGCTCAAGCGTCATCCCTTTTGGCACAAAAGCGCCAAAGCTCTGCCCCGCCGAACCGGTAAAATGAAGATGGATCGTATCTTCAGCCAAGCCCTCGATGCCATGGCGACGGGTCAATTCACTTCCGGTGATCGTGCCAACCACGCGGTTCGTGTTTCGGATAGGCAATGATGCTTTGACTTTTTTCTTCTGGGAAAGCGCCGGCTCACAAAGATCTAATAACACCTGATTATCCAGTGCGTTCTCCAAGTTGTGGTCCTGTGAGATCTGACAATAGCGTCCGACCTCGGGGCCCGCTTTCGGCTGATACAGGATCGGAGAAAGAGCCAGCCCTTTGGATTTCCAATGATTGATCGCCTTGGACATCTCCAGCCTGTCAGAACGCCCCACCATCTCGTTGAGCGTCCGGAATCCCAGCTGGGCCATAATCTCGCGCACTTCCCCGGCGACAAAATTCATGAAATTGACAACATGCGCGGGATCACCGGTAAATTTTTTGCGAAGCTCGGGGTCCTGAGTGGCCACACCAACAGGGCATGTATTAAGATGACAGACCCTCATCATGACACAGCCAAGCGAAACCAGAGGCGCCGTCGCGAAACCAAATTCTTCGGCCCCCAATAACGCCGCGACCACAACATCACGACCTGTCTTCAACTGCCCGTCAGTCTCCACCGCGATTCTGCTTCGAAGATTATTCAATACCAGAGTTTGGTGAGTCTCAGCCAAACCCAGCTCCCAAGGACCGCCGGCATGTTTAATGCTTGAAAGCGGAGAGGCTCCGGTTCCGCCGTCATAACCGCTGATCAGCACCACATCCGCGTGCGCTTTGGCTACACCGGCGGCGACAGTGCCGACGCCGACTTCGGAAACAAGTTTCACACTGATACGCGCGTTCTGATTGGCATTCTTCAAATCATGGATAAGCTCCGCCAAGTCCTCGATCGAATAAATATCGTGATGCGGCGGCGGCGAGATAAGGCCTACGCCGGGAGTCGAAAATCTTACTTTGGCGATCCAGGGGTACACTTTTCCACCGGGAAGCTGTCCGCCCTCGCCGGGCTTGGCGCCCTGGGCCATTTTGATCTGTATTTCCTTGGCATTAACCAGGTATTGGCTGGTCACACCGAAACGGCCCGAAGCAACCTGCTTGATGGCGCTATTCTTAGAGTCGCCGTTGGGCATCGAGAGAAAACGCGCCGGATCTTCCCCGCCTTCGCCGGTATTGCTTTTTCCACCGAGACGATTCATCGCGATAGCCAGGCTCTCATGAGCTTCTTGGCTTATCGAACCATACGACATTGCGCCGGTCTTGAAACGCTTAACAATGTCAGAAACAGGCTCAACCTCTTCGATTGGAATCGATTTAGAACCCGTCTTAAATTCCATAAGCCCGCGCAGAGTACAATAATGTTCGGATTGTTTGTCCACCCCTTGAGAATAATCTTTGAATGCCTTGTAGTTGTTGGTGCGACAGGCCAACTGAAGATTATGAACGGTTTCGGGATTAAAAAGATGGTATTCGCCGTCCTTGCGCCATTGGTATTGGCCACCTGCTTCCAGAACATGAGCGCTGACGTCACGCAAAGGAAAAGCCTCGTGGTGCCGGCGAGCGGACTCCTGGGCGATCTCCTCGATGCCAATGCCCTCGATGCGCGAAGCAGTCCACGTGAAATACTTGTCAATAACGGTCCTGTTCAAACCCACCGCCTCAAATATCTGCGCGCCACAATAACTCTGAATAGTGGAAATTCCCATTTTGGCCATAGTTTTAACAACGCTCTTGGCCACCGCTTTGGCATAGTTTTTTATCGCGGTCTTGTGATTAATATTTTTTAGCATACCCTGGTGAATAAGGTCGTCGAGCGTTTCAAACGCCAAATAGGGATTGACCGCGCTGGCGCCATAGCCGGAAAGCAGGGCAAAATGATGTATTTCACGCGGCTCGCCTGATTCGAGGACCAAACCCACCTTGGTTCGTGTGCCTTTACGGATCAGATGATGGTGAAGGCCCGCCACCGCCAAAAGAGCCGGAATAGCCGCTTTTTCCCGGCAAACACCACGGTCTGAAAGGATCAAGATATTGACGCCATCCTCAATAGAACTGTCCGCCTGCTTAAAAAGTTCGGTCATCGCGGACTCAAGAGAACAGCCGCCACCCTTAACCTCATAAAGAATAGGAATAGTTACGGACTTAAACCCTGGGGTAGTAATATGGCGCAACTTCTCAAACTCTTCATTGGTTAGAATGGGGCTCTTCAGCTTGATCTGCCGGCAACTATCCGGACCAGGCCTCAAAAGATTGGCTTCCGAACCTACCATTGCTTCAGAAGAGGTGACTATTTCCTCGCGGATAGAATCAATAGGAGGATTAGTGACCTGAGCAAAAAGCTGTTTGAAGTAGTTATATAGGAGGCAAGGCTTATTGGATAGTACCGCCAAAGGAGTATCTGTCCCCATTGAGCCCACCGGTTCCACACCCAACTGCCCCATTGGCGCCAGTATCTTGCGCAACTCTTCAAAGGTGTAACCGAAAGCCTTCTGCCTCAGAAGCACCGTTTCATGATCAGGCTCATGCACGTGCGGCGGCTCGGGAAGCTTATCCAGGTCTATCAGGTTCTTGCTCAGCCACTCACCGTACGGCTGTTCCTGCGCGACCTTATTTTTGATTTCCTCATCGGTAATAATGCGGCCTTCTTGAGTATCGATCAAAAACATGCGTCCGGGCTGTAGGCGTCCTTTGTGAACGATCTGGTCCGCGGGTACGTCCAATACCCCCACCTCGGAAGCCATGATCACACGGTCATCTTTGGTAATGTAATAACGCGAAGGGCGCAGTCCGTTGCGGTCCAGCACAGCCCCGATACGCACACCGTCAGTGAACGCGATCGAAGCGGGCCCATCCCACGGCTCCATTAAACAACTGTGAAATTCATAGAAGGCTTTCATCTGGTCGCTCATCGATTCGTGATTGGACCAAGGTTCGGGGATCATCATCATGACCGAATGCGGCAGTGTACGCCCCGACAGAGCGAAAAACTCCAAGCAGTTGTCAAACATGCCCGAATCACTGCCATCCTCGCAAATCACCGGCATCAGTTTCTTGATATCGGCGCCATAAAGCCCGGACTCGCACATCTGTTGGCGAGCCTTCATCCAGTTGACGTTACCACGAAGCGTGTTGATCTCGCCGTTGTGCGCAATATAGCGGTTGGGATGCGCCCTCTCCCAACTGGGAAAAGTATTTGTGCTGAAACGCGAATGCACCAATGCCAGAGCGCTTTCAATGGAGGGGTCCTTCAGCTCGGGATAAAAAACTTCGACCTGCTCGCACATCAACATTCCCTTATAAACGATAGTGCGACTGGAAAGACTGGCCACATAAAAAAAATGACCCCCTTTGACGCCCGAGTAACGGATCGCGTTCTCAGCTCTGCGGCGTATCAAATAAAGTTTGCGTTCAAATGACGCTTCATCCTTGATCGAGGAAGACTTTCCG
>CAZAPB010000027.1:0-8576 GCA_964486835.1 uncultured Planctomycetia bacterium | reverse complement strand
GCCCCAGTGTTGAGTTGTCGGTAGGGACCGCGCGCCATCCCAAGAGACTCTGACCTTCTTCTTTAACGATATCGTCGAAAATCTTTTCAAACGACCGGCGCTGTCCGGCATCTTGCGGCATGAATATCATGCCGACACCGTATTCTCCCGCCGCAGGAAGCTCTATCCCCAATCCTGCCGCGGCCACGCCGAAGAATTTGTGCGGGATCTGCATCAGGATGCCCGCGCCGTCGCCTGTATTGGGTTCGCAACCGCAGGCGCCGCGATGGCGCAGATTGTTCAGTACCGTCAGCGCGTCCTGCACAATCTGGTGCGATCTCTTTCCTTTAACATTGACTACAAAACCAACACCACAACTGTCTTTTTCAAAAGAGGGGTCGTAGAGGCCTTGTTTTTCAGGAAAACCGTTGGGTTTCATGTCTTTTTCCAATAAATTGAATAGCTCAATACTCAAACGTTTAAGTATACCAACAACCGTATTTTTTTTCCAAAGGAAATATTGGAGTTTTTAGACGGAGGGGCCTTCTTGAATCTTCTTTAGGATCTTGTCAAAAACACCGATCGAATACATCAGAGCCTTGTCCGAAATGATCATCGGAGGCGTGATTGAAATCACGTTGTGGTATGGGCCGGACGATAACAGGATAATACCCAATTTCATCGCCTCGGTGATAAATATCCGTGCCTTGTCAGTCGCGGGAACCTCGATCATGGTCTTCTTACCCGCCTGCACCGTGCCAAATTCCATCCCGATCATAAGCCCGGCACCGCGGACATCACGTATAAAAGAATACTTTTCCTTGAGCTTCCAAAGCTCTTTGCGAAAGAGCTCGCCCATGGTCCTGGAGCGTTCAACAAGCTTGCCCTCTTCGATCTGGTTGATCACAGCCAGCGCCACCGAACAGCCCAGAGGGTTGCCTAGGAATGTGCTGGTATGGATCGCGTCGCCCGTGGACACCCCCCACGAATACATCACACGGGTGGTACCAATACACGCCGAGATTGGGAAGCCCCCGCCCATCCCTTTGCCCAGACACATGATATCGGGAATGATGCCGCTTTTTTCTACGGCAAAAAGAGATCCTGTACGGCCAAAGCCGGTGAAAATCTCATCCAGGATCAGGACAATCTTCTCCTGGTCGCAAAAAGCGCGCAACGCCTTTAGAAAATCAGAAGGGGCTGTGTGAATGCCCCCGCGGCCTTGCATCGGTTCGATAAGAACAGCGCCTACCGGATGCTTGGAGCGCCTGGCTTTTGTGACCAACGATTGCACCGCTTTCATGCTGACCGCCCCCGCCTTATTGCCATGGACCCTCACGTCGGGGAACGGCGCGAAATGGGAAAACCCGCCCATCTGTTTGAGAAAAGGTTTTTTGAAATCCTCGCGGTGCGTCACATTGAGCGCGCCGTAACCCAGGCCATGATAGGCTCCGGTGAACGCGATCACTCCTGTTTTTTTTGTATGCATGACGGCCGTCTTCAGCGCCGACTCCACCGCCTCAGATCCCGTCGAGGAAAAGATCGTCTGGTTCAGATTACCCGGAGTGATCTCGGAAAGTTTTTTGGCCAGCAGAACTTTAGATTCATTGGGATGCACATCCCCCATGCCGTGGATCATTTTCTTGGACTCTTCGCGCAAAGCCTTCAGCACATCGGGCGAGCCATGCCCGACACTGGAAACGGCAAAAGCGCTGGTCAGGTCCAAAAAACGGTTTCCGTCGACATCCGTCATATTGCAGGCAGAGGCGCTCTTGAAAAATACAGGGAATACTCCCCCAACGTAGGTCATCTGGGGACACTCATACCGACGAAGAGTTTCGGTGAGTTTGACTGACTGCGGGCCAGGAATAGTCTTGGTCCGCATCTTCGGAAGTTGAGTCCAAGCCAGCGGTCTTTCCTTCGGTTTCTTTTTGAAGCCAAAAGAAAATTTCATCCGCGCAAAGCCTCAAGGAATCTTTCGGCATCCAGCGCCGCCATACAGCCCGAACCGGCGGCCGTGATCGCCTGCCGGTACTTGTGATCCTGGACATCCCCGCAGGCAAATACACCGGAGACACTCGTATGAGTACCCTCATGAACTTTAATGTAGCCCTTGGGATCCAGCTCAATCTGTCCTTTGAAGATCTCCGAATTGGGAGTATGTCCAATGGCCATAAAAACACCGTCGGTCCTTTTTTCTGTCAACGCTCCGTTTTGAAGGTTCTTCAATACCACGCCGGTCACCCTTTTCAAAACAGGATCTTTTATCTCAACGATGGTTGAGTTCCAGATAAAATCGATCTTCGGGTTGGATTGCGCGCGTTCCTGCATGATCTTGGAAGCGCGAAGACTTTCACGGCGATGCACAATCGTGACTTTTGAGGCAAATCGGGTCAGAAAATTGGCCTCTTCAAGAGCCGAATCACCACCCCCGACAACCATCACCTCTTTTCCCTTGAAGAAAAAACCATCGCAGGTCGCGCAAGCGGAAACACCATAACCCTGCAACGCCTTTTCCGAAGGAATATCCAGCCAGTTGGCCGAAGCGCCGGTAGAGATGATGACCGTCTTGCCAAAGTAATCTTTTCCCTCCGAGGTAAGCTTAAAAGGTTCCTTGGAAAAATCTACCGAAGATACATCCTGCACCACAAGCGCCGTTCCAAACCGCGCGGCTTGCTTGCGAAAAAGATCCATGAGTTCGGATCCCATCACGCCTGTGGGAAAACCCGGAAAATTCTCCACTTCAGTGGTTAGCATAAGTTGGCCACCAGGTTGGCCGCCTTTGGTCATACCCTCAAATAAAAGAGGTTTTAAGTTAGCTCGCGCCGCGTAGATAGCCGCGGTAAAACCCGCAGGCCCCGAACCGATAATAATGACATTATGTATATTGTTCATTTTTTTCCTTATTAAAACAAAAAAACCATGGCTTTCGACCATGGCTTTTTGTTGGAAAGATCAAAAAAACAGATTAAGCTCCGTCGCTCCCGATAGCTTCAACCGGACAACCTTCTTTGGCTTCCCTGCAAAGCGCCTCTTCCTCAGGCGTTCTGGGCTGTACCTTCAGAAAAGAATATCCACCACTCTGATTGCGGTCAAAATTAGCGGGCGCCGTCTGACGGCACAGGTCGCAGTCAATGCACTGCGTATCCACATAAATAGCTCCGGGTGCGTTATCTGCATACTTGCTTGCTTTATCGGCCATAAAATCCTCCTTAAAAAATTATTGTATTACATTATCAATAAAATTTGGCGCTGTCAAACGAAACCACGCGCTTATTTTGTTAATTTTTACCCACAACTCATTTAGACTTTTGAGCGATTAGATTCAAACAGCCTTCTTCAAGGATGTCCTTCATGGGTTCTTTGTTTTGAATAAAATCATTCAATCTCCATATTTCATAGCCGTATTCACGTAGCCTTTTTTGAGATTGACCAGGCATAAGCCCTATCCGCCGTTCGGCCCAATCCGCGAATTCAAAAATAATAAGAGGCGCGTCAGTGGCAGCAAGCAACGAAGGCGCCCCCTCAAAAACATGTGACTCATATCCCTCAACATCGATCTTCACAGCTCTTACTTGTGAAATTCCGCGATCCTTAAGAATAGAGTCTAACCGACGGCATGGAACCTTGATCGGAACGGCCCCGAACTGTGGCCCAAAAGATCCCATTCCAAAATGATCCTTTGGCGCTTCATAAAAATCATTATTTTGATTGTCAACTGCCGCCGCCGCTACGTTTTCAAGAAAAATATTCTTAAGTGTGCTATTGCCAATATTAGCGGTCAGATAACTAAAAATACTTGGGGAAGCTTCAATCGCAATAACACTGCCGCTTGGCCCAATCTTCGAAGCACAAGGCAGTGTATAAGCACCAATATTTGCACCAATATCTATATAGGTATCGCCCGGCCGCAGATAGTTCATAAAAAAATTAAGACTATCAGGCTCGTAGACCCCATTGATCAATAGACTAAATCCCACCGGTTCAGCGACAGAGGGTATTTGATAGGTAAAACCAAACTTGTCAGTTACAGTGATATCCTCATCATAACGATGTTTGGCCAAAAAAAAACGCGCCAGCCGTTCCTTGCCTTTCGTCCCCGGCGCAATCAACCTTAACAGCCGAACAATGAATTTATCTTGGAGATGCCCAGAGGTCATGTGAGCCTTATGATAATCTTCCCAAAGTTCTTTCGCGTTTCCATACGCCTGTAGGCTTCAACAGCTTCCTGAGAACTTCAGGTCCGCCGTGTTTTTCGAAAAAAAACGGCTTGCATTACTTTCCGCCGGAGGACACGCCTGTTTTCACTTCATCAGAAATATAACTTTGGGCAAGCCGTACGAACGTGCGCACGCCCACTCCGGTGGCACCTATCGGGGTCAACGGTTTGGCGCCCCCCTCGATCCACGCGGTCCCGGCCACGTCCAGATGCGCCCAAGATTTGGTGTGATCAGCAAATTCTTTCAAGAACATACCGGCCGTAATCGTGCCGGCGGATTTCTTACTGATATTCTGGATGTCGGCATAAGTCGCCTTGATCAGGTCGAAATATTCATCCCAGAGCGGTAACTCCCACATTCTCTCCCCAACCAAGTCGCCAATCTCTTTCAGGCGTTTCGCCAGGCTCTCATCGGTGCTCATAAGACCCGTTGCCAGATCGGCGAATGTGGCAGAGCATGCACCTGTCAGCGTCGCGATATTGACCAAAGCGCGCGGCTTGTAACGCTCGGCATACGCTAAGGCATCAGCCAGGATCAGACGGCCTTCGGCATCGGTATTTAGCACCTCGACGGTCTTTCCGTTAAGGCACTTGATAATATCGCCGGGGCGCTGGGCCTTGGAGCCAGGCATGTTCTCGACCACGGGGACCAAACCTACGACCTTCACAGGCACATTTAAATTAGCAATGGCTTTCATCGCGCCCAAAACAGCGGCCGCGCCGCACATATCAAATTTCATATGGTCCATGTTATTGGATGGTTTGATCGAAATGCCACCCGTATCAAAGGTCACGCCTTTTCCGACAAGCACCAGCGGCGGCTGGTTGCCTTCAACACGGTTCTCGATAATAATAAATTGCGGAGGATAGGTGGACCCCTGCGACACACCGAGCATACCGCCCATACCAAGCATCTTGATCTCCTCGAGATCTAAAACCATGCAATCCAGACCGTTTGCGGCGGCCATTTCTACGGCGGCTTTGGCTAGTGCCGGCGGCGTCATCACATTAGCCGGTTCATTAGCGATATCACGGGTAAAGCAGACACCTTCACAGATAATCTCGGCTTCCTTGACAGTCGAGCGTATGAGCTTGGCGTTATTCTCATCCGCGGATATCATCGTCAAAGCAATCCCTTTTTTTGGAACAGGTTTTGTTTTGTATTTATCAAAACGGTAGGAAGAAAGACGCGCGCCCTCAACCACGGCACCCGCAGTCTGTGCCACCGAGAATGTCTGGGCAAAACTGTCTAGGTCGACAGCCGCTGTCTCATACTGAAGTCCTTTGGTTTGCGCCAATAGCTTGGCGGTGGCTGTGCGTATGCACTGCAAGCGGTATTTTTCCTTCTTGCCCAAACCGATAAAAAGCACTACGGGGGCTGATTTGGATCGGGAAAAAAGCGTCATATGGGATTCGCCGCATTTTCCTGAGAACTTCTTTTGGGCGATCAGTTTCTTAAGACTTTCGGCTAAAACCGGCTCAAGTCTATAATTTTTAGGAAAGCGGTCCGATCCTTCAAAGCACCCGATACAGAAAATATCTACCCGCTTCAATTTATTTTTTGAAAGCACGAATTCGATTTTCATCGTATCTCCTTGTCTAAAAGTTAACGAATCGGCTCGGTAACTAAAAGCGGCGTCATCTCCGCCTCATCGGCATACCCGAGTTTTTTTAAAAAATTCTTAATGAGCTCATCCTCAATCTGAGTGCAATTCTCGTGATCCATGTCGCAGGAAACCTGCCCCCCGGCGATCATGCCGTGACCACCGGCCGTGCCGCGTTTGCCGATAAGCTGGCATAAAAATCTTCCGGCGTGTCCGTGGGTATTGGTCGTGCGAATCGACACAACAATGCGCTCTTTGAAACGCCCCACGCATATAGCCCAGCTCATCCGTTCGCACCTGAGCATAAAATCGGCAATGAAAGACACAAAATCAGGATTATCCACCTCTCCCAGCGAGGTAGCAACCGCGTTCTTATAAATCTTGGTGTGGT
The DNA here is from genome assembly GCA_964486835.1 of uncultured Planctomycetia bacterium. Classification (GTDB taxonomy): domain Bacteria; phylum Omnitrophota; class Gorgyraeia; order 2-02-FULL-51-18; family 2-02-FULL-51-18; genus CAMDWQ01. The sequence goes on along the minus strand of CAZAPB010000027.1, from coordinate 2,383 downwards.
GCATCGCACGATTCAAAGTAATGAAATACTCACGCTCGAGTTTCGGATGCTCGATCATGGCAAGAAGCTTCTTGTTGCTCTTAGGGAACAGCGCCAGATACGCCCGAACGTCCGTTTCGCCTGCCTCACGGCCCAGGTCCTGCGTTTCTGAACTGATCCCATACGAAAGCGCGGTAGCTAACTGTGCGGGGATTTCAAGCCCGCTAGCCAACAGGTATTCCGTCAGAATTGTGGCAGTCGCGCCATATTCGTGGCGAATGTCGAGAAAATCGGCTTTGGTGGTTTTTCGCTGAGAATGGTGATCAATGATGATAGCTGCTTTTTTACTGATCTTGTGAGAGCAGTTACCCGACTTCGGCTGCATATCCACAAACGCGAATTCGGTGCCACGCCGCACATCTTCCTCAGCATTGAAAGGTTTGACGCGTAGCTTGAGCACACGGATCATCGCACGGTTCTCCGCGCGGCCCACAGTGCCTCCGTAGCGAACTACCGTCGGCACCTTAAAAAGTTTCTTGGTAATATAAGCCAGGGTGAGTGCGCTAGAAAGTGAGTCCGGATCGGGATTGTCATGAGTCAGGACAACCAGACGCTTGGCATCTTTGAGCGCCTCGCCTATCTTCGCAAGCCTTTCCACATAGGCTTCCAGGCTCATCAGTATTTGGGACAGCTGGGGTCAACTTCCTGCGACCAGGCGTCAATGCCTCCCGCGAGGTTCTTTACTTTTCTAAACCCGATCTTTAGCAGAAGATTGACAGCCTTGGCACTGCGTCCGCCGTAATGGCATTGCATCACGATCTCATCAGCGCTGTCCAACTCGCTGACGCGCTCAGTCAGCGTGCCCAGCGGGATCAGCTTGGAGCCATCGATACTACAGATCTCATATTCATTGGGCTCACGGACATCCACGAGCACAAACTTCTCCTTACGGTCCATTTTGGCTTTCAGTTCTTTAACACTGATCTCGGGGATCCCCGCATCGGCTCCATCCTTATTCTCGTGACCGCGCGTCAAGCCGCAAAATTCGTCATAATCGATCAATTCCTTGATGGTGGGGTTTTCGCCGCAGAGCGGACATTTGGGATTCTTTCGGAATTTGATCTCACGAAAGTTCATTTTGAGCGCGTCATAAAGCATCAAGCGTCCGATGAGCGGGTCACCCTTACCGATGATGAGCTTGACGACTTCTGTCGCCTGGATCACGCCGATAACGCCGGGGAGGATCCCCAGCACTCCGCCTTCCGCACAGCTAGGCACCATGCCCGGAGGCGGTGGCTCCGCAAATAAACAGCGGTAGCAGGGACCTTTGCCCGGATAAAAGACGGACGCTTGCCCGTCAAATCGAAAAATACTGCCGTAAATAAACGGTTTCTTTAAGAAAACACAGGCATCATTGATCAGATAACGCGTCTGAAAATTGTCCGTTCCATCCAAAAGCATGTCATAATCCTTCAAAATATCCATGATATTGTCTTTGGTGAGGCGTTCATTGTAAACCACCACTTTGACATTAGGATTGGTCTGGGCCAGTCGCTCTTTAGCAGATTCCACTTTCGGTCTTCCAACCGAATTGGTGCTATGGATAATCTGCCGCTGAAGATTGGAATAATCAACCACATCAAAATCGACCAGGCCCAGGGTACCCACACCCGCGGCGGCCAGATACAAAGCGGCCGGAGAACCCAATCCGCCACTGCCAATCATCAGCACTTTGGCGGCTTTCAGTTTTTCCTGGCCCGTCACTCCCACTTCCGGCATGATCAGATGACGGCTATACCTTAATATTTCATCTTGTGACAATCTCATTTTATATCTCCTAACAAACCTGGATTATACCATTATAAACGTCTGTCTGCCCATACCGCTAAAAAGAAAAAAAGCGCGGGGGCTACCCGCGCTTATGAAAAAATTCTTCTATCCAGGTTATTCCCAGACTTCCTCTTCGGAAATAATGTTTCCATCTTTATCGTACTTACGAATGATCTTCTTCTTCGGCTGGTTTGTGGAAGAGCTCGAAGATGAATAAGTCTGCTGAGGATAATTCTGCTGAGGCGCCTGCTGATAAACAGGTTGCTGCTGGTAAACAGGCTGTTGTTGCTGAACATAGACCGGTTGAGCCTGTTGCTGTGATCCGCCGCCCATCAGTGAATCCAGAAGCGCACCGCCGATGACATTAGTACCCGCACCGATCAAAGCGCCTTTACCGGCACTACCGCCCGAAGCGCTAGCTGAGATCGCGCCCACGCCCGCCCCGAGAAGACCGTTCTTGATGATCTTTCTATTGGGGTCTTCCTGCTGAGGAGCTTGCTGATAATATACCGGCTGCTGTTGCACATACACCGGAGCCTGATCCACACGCTGTTGATAAGTTCCCTGAGTCTGC